>NZ_JBFNXQ010000034.1:0-47451 GCF_041018925.1 Geodermatophilus maliterrae | reverse complement strand
CAGACCCTCAGGGCGTCGGCGTCCCGGTCCCGGTCGTCGACGACGGGCTCGACGAGGAGCTGTGCAAGCAGGTTGCAGGAACTGCACGGCGTGTCGCGGTGCCGTCCGGTGGGGCTCGCCGCCCCACGTCCTCCCGCACCGCGGAGCGTCCTCCCGCACCGTGGACGGTCAGGGAGGACGCGCCACGATCAGGTCACCTGATCGTGGCCGCGAGCGGCTCAGTCCCGCGCGCGCTGCCGTTCGATCGCCTCGAGCACCGTCTTGCGCCCCTTGCCGAGCTCCCGCTCCGCCTGCTCGGCGCGGTCGAGCTGGGAGTCGCCGTGCATCCGCGACACCCGCCTGCGCGCCTCGGTGGCGTCGACGTCGACCAGCTCGGCGGCCTTGCGGGCCTCCTTGGCGGCGTCTGTGTTGGCCACGTGCTGCTCCTCGCCGTGCCGCTTGCGCGAGTCGGTGGCCCGCTTCTCCTCGTCGCTGAGCAGCTGCCAGGCCGCGTCGGGCAGGTACCGCTTCGTGCCGTCGCTGCCGCGCGCCCGGTCGCCGCCCTCGGCGGTGTGCCAGTCCTGCCCGGTCCACTCCTGCAGGTGCCGCTGCGACTCGGTGCGCTCGCCCTCGTGCCGGTAGCCGCCGCCCTGCGCCTCGTACTCGTGGGCGAGCAGCTGGCTCTTCCGCGCGCTCCACTGGCCGGGCCTGCCGCCCTTGTCGCCGGCCTTGATCTCCTCCTTGAGCCGCTCGCGCAGCTCGGGGTCCGTGTAGTCCTGGGCGTAGTCCTCCGCCGACTTCCCGCTCATGCGCCCGGGACTACCCGACCGGCCGCCGGCTCACCCGGTGGCGGTGCCGGCCCGGCCCACCTCGACGTGCGGCCGCGCCTGCCAGCGCGTCCAGTCGGCGCTGATCTCCCCGGCGGCGCGCAGCAGGAGGGGGAGGTGTTCCTCGAGCAGCCGCTCGCGGGAGGTCTCCGCGGCGTGCACGGTCACGTTCGCGGCCGCCCGGACGGCGCCGGTCCCGTCCCGCACCGGGACGGCGACCGAGCGGACGCCGGGCGCCAGTTCCTCGTCGGCCAGCGCCCAGCCGCGCGCCCGCACCTCGGTCAGCTCCTCGCGCAGCTGCTCGGGAGGGCGGCCGATGTAGGGCGGCAGCCCCGACCGGCTGGGCTGGGCGAGGGTGGCGGCGAGCTCGTCGGGCGGCAGCGCGGCGAGCAGCACCTTGCCCTGCGAGGTCTGCGCGGCCGGGAAGCGGGTGCCGATCTCGACCCGCAGCGCGATGAGCTTGGGCACCGAGACGCGGGCGACGTAGACGATGTCCGAGCCGTCGAGCTGGGCCATCGACGAGGACTCCCCGGTGCGGGCCACGAGCGCCTCGAGGTGCGGCCGGGCGACGTCCCAGAGGCCGAGCGCGCCGACGTAGGCCATCCCGAGGGAGAGCACCCGCGGGGTGAGGGAGAAGGCGCCGCCGGCCGAGCGGACGAAGCCGAGCTCCTCGAGGGTGAGCAGCAGCCGCCGGGCGGTCGGCCGGGCCAGCCCCGTGGCGGCGGCCACCTCGCTCAGCGTCCTGCCCGGGTGGTCGGCGTCGAAGCAGGTCAGCACGTCCAGCCCGCGCGCCAGCGCCTCGACGAAGTCCGGTCCCTCACCGCGTCCGGCCACGACCGCCTCCCCTCGGCTCCCGTCCCCGTCGAGGATCCCAGCCCGGACGGCGCCGTCCGGGTCCCGGGCCCACCGCTCCCCGGCGAGGTGTCGCTCGAGGACCCGTCCCCGCGGCCACGATCCGGTCGCTGACCACTAGCACGTCGGCGACGGGGAGGACCGTGCCCGCGTCGTCCGCCGTCAGCACCGTGCCGCCGTGCGGGACGACGGGCCGTCCGGCCTGCGGTGGCTCGGGGTCGGGACGGGGCGTGGTCGGCTCCTCGGACGTCGACGACACCGACGGACGCGTGTCCGCTTCCCGGACGCCGACGGCGGACGGCGGACCCGTGTGCATGACCTGCGGCCCGCGACAGGGCGCCGCACGCGGTCGCTGCAGTCGATCACCGTCGTCTTGACATGCTGGAACGGCCACGCCGAGACTCCGGACGGCACAGCGGACAGCCGTCCGTGGCCCACCGACGAGGGGACGCGCGACGATGACGGCTGGACCCGCCGGGACCGCGCCAGCATCCGGACAGGGACCTCTCGCGGGCCTGCTGGTGGCCGACTTCTCGCGCATCCTCGCCGGCCCCTACGCCACCATGCTGCTGGCCGACCTCGGCGCCGAGGTGGTCAAGGTGGAAGGGCCCGGCGGGGACGACACCCGCACCTGGACACCGCCCGTGCGTGACGGCGTCTCGACCTACTACCTCGGCGTCAACCGCAACAAGCGGTCGATCGCCCTGGACCTGAAGGACGCCGTCGACCTCGACGCGGCCTGCGAGCTGGCCCGCCGCGCCGACGTGCTGGTCGAGAACTTCAAGCCCGGTGGCCTGGCCCGCTTCGGCCTCGACTACGACACCGTCTCGGCCACCAACCCCGGCATCGTCTACGCCTCGATCAGCGGCTTCGGCAGCGGCCCGGGCGGCCGGTCGCTGCCCGGCTACGACCTCATCGTCCAGGCCATCTCCGGGCTGATGAGCCTCACCGGCGACCCGGGCGGCGACCCCTACCGCGCCGGCGTCGCGGTCTTCGACGTCATGGCCGGGCTGCACGCCACGATCGGCGTCCTGTCCGCGCTGAACCTGCGGCACGGGACCGGCCGGGGCCAGCACGTCGAGGTGGACCTCCTGTCGAGCGCGCTGTCCGGACTGGTCAACCAGACCTCGGCGTACGTCGCCGGCGACGTCGTCCCCTTCCGGATGGGCAACAGCCACCCGAGCCTGTTCCCCTACGAGCCGCTGCCCTGCGCCGACGGCGAACTGATCGTCACCGCCGGCAACGACGGCCAGTTCCGCAAGCTGTGCGAGGTCCTCGGCGTCCCGGAGCTGGCCGAGGACCCGCGGTTCCTGCGCAACGAGGACCGCACCGCCAACCGGGGAGAGCTGCGCCCACTGCTGGTCGAGCGGCTGCGCACCCGCTCCAAGACGGCGTGGTTCCGGGAGATCATCGGGGCCGGCGTCCCCTGCGGGCCGATCAACACGATCGACCAGGGGGTGGCCTTCGCCGAGGAGGTCGGCCTCGACCCCGTCGTCACGGCGGGGGAGGGGACGGCCGCCGTCCCCTCGGTCCGCAACCCGATCCGCTTCTCCGACACCGCCGCGGACTACCGGCTCCCGCCCCCCGCGCTCGACGAGCACGGCGCGGAGATCCGCCGCTGGCTGGCCGCCCCGGAGGGCGAGCGGTGAGCGAGCGCCCGGAGTACCCGACGGCCCTGGGCGCCTCCAGCCGGCACGCGATCACGCTGCTGGGCACCGACCTCGCCCGCGACGTCATGGGCTCGGTCGGCTTCGGCGAGCTGGCGTTCTGGCTGGCCACCCAGCGGCGGCCCTCACCGGGCGAGACGCGCGTCTTCGAGGCGGTGCTCGCGGCGCTGGCCGACCACGGCTTCACCCCGACCGCGATCGTCACCCGGCTGACCTACCTGTCGGCGCCGGACTCGGTGCAGGGCGCGCTGGCGGCCGGGCTGCTCGGCGGCGGCTCGCGCTTCCTCGGCGTGACCGAGGACTGCGGCCGCTTCCTGCACGAGGTGCTCGTCGCCGCCGGGGAGCTCCCCACCGACGACGCCGGCTGGGACGCCCTCGCGCTGGAGACGGTCACCGCGCAGCGCGCCGCCGGCCGGTACGTCCCGGGCCTCGGGCACCACGTGCACAAGGACGGCGACCCGCGCACCCCCCGGCTGTTCGAGATCGCCGCCGAGGAGGGGGTGCACGGCCCCCACCTGGCGCTGTTCGCGGCCATCGGCCGGGTGCACCCGCAGGTGCTCGGGAGGACGCTGCCGCTCAACGGCGCCGGCGTGTGCGGCGCGGCGCTGGCCGACCTCGGCCTGCCGCTGGAGCTGTTGCGCGGCTTCGCGCTGCTGGCGCGCACCGCCGGGCTGATCGGCCAGCTCGCCGAGGAGCTGCGGCACCCTGTCGCCGACGACGTCTTCCTGTCGGTCGACCTGAACAACCGCGCCGTCGCCCCGGACCCGTACGAGCCCGACTCGCTGGGAGGTCGGCATGGCTGAACCGGCCGCGGCGATCGAGTCCACCCACCACCCGCTCCACACCTGAGCCGTGCGCGCCGCCGTCGTCCGCGCGCCCGGCACGCCGCCCGCGCCCGCCGAGCACCCCGACCCGATCGCCGGACCCGGCCGCAGCCTGGTCCGGGTCACCGCCGCGCCGATCGTGCCGCTGGACCTGCTGTGCGCCTCCGGCACCTCCTACTTCGGGACGCCGGCGGTGCCCTACGTCCCCGGCGTGCAGGGCGTCGGCGTCGTGGAGGAGTCCGGCCGGGTGCCGGCCGGCACCCGGGTGTGGTTCGCGACGTCGGCCGGCATGGCGCCCGGCGACGGCGGCCTGGCGCAGTGGTGCGCCGTCGCCGACGACGACCTCGTGCCGCTGACCGCGGACGTGCCGGACGCGGCGGTGGCGGCGATCGGGCTCTCCGGTGTCGCCGCCTGGATGTCCCTGAGCTGGCGCGGCCGACTGCGGCCGGGGGAGAGCGTCCTCGTCCTCGGCGGCGGCGGGGCCGTGGGCCAGGCCGCGATCGGCGCGGCGCGGGTCCTGGGCGCGTCGCGGGTGGTCGCGGTGTGCCGGTCGGCGGCGGCGCAGGAGCGCGCCCGGGCCGCCGGTGCCGACCCGGTGGTGCCCGCGTCCGACGACACCGATGCGCTCGCCGCCGCCCTGGCCGAGGCGTGCGGCAGGGCCGACGTCGTCGTCGACCCGGTGTTCGGGGCGGCGGCCACGGCGGCGTCCCGGGTGCTCGCGCCCGGCGGGCGGCTGGTGAACCTCGGCGGCGCCTCCGGCGACCAGGCGGTGTTCTCCTCGGCGGTGCTGCGCGGCCGGTCGGCCGAGGTGCTCGGCTACACCAACAACGCGCTCACGCCCGCGCAGCGCCGCACCGCGCTCGACGCGGTCCTCGCCGCGGCCGCCACCGGGCGGATCGCCGTCGCGCACGAGACGGTGCCGCTGGCCGACGTCTCCAGGGCGTGGGCCCGGCAGGCCACCGGGGACGCCGGGGTCCGCCTGGTCGTCGTCCCCGATCAGTACACCTAGCCGCGGCCGGCGGGGGCCGCGCGCACGTGCATCCGCTCGCCCTGCGGGCCGTAGAGGGCCAGCAGCTCGGCCGGCCGGCCGTCGGGGTTGCCCATCCAGTGCGGCACGTGGGTGTCGAACTCGGCCACCTCGCCGGCGGTGAGGACGACGTCGGTGTCGCCGAGCAGCAGCCGCAGCCGGCCGGAGAGCACGTAGAGCCACTCGTAGCCCTCGTGGCTGCGCAGCTCGCCCGGCTCCCCGCCCCAGTGCGGCGGGAGAACCTGCTTGTAGGCCTGCAGGCCGCCCGGGCGCCGGGTGAGCGGGATGAAGGTGGCGCCGTGCCGGGTGATCGGCTTGAGGCGCACCCGCGGGTCACCGGTCTCCGGCGCGTCGACCAGCTCGTCGAGCGGCACCTGGTGCGCCCGGGCCAGCGGCAGCAGCAGCTCCAGCGTGGGCCGGCGCTGCCCGGACTCCAGCCGCGAGAGCGTCGACACCGAGATGCCGGTGTCCTCCGACAGCTGGGTCAGCGTCGCCCCGCGGCGGCGCCGCAGCTCGCGCAACCGGGGGCCGACGGCGGTGAGCACGTCGTCGAGGTCGGGCACGTCGTCGGACACGTGGACCATTTTGCCATAGTGGCAATGGAGTTTGTCGAGACGGCACGGTCGGGTGCACCGTTGCCGGCATGGACGAGACGTACGACGTGGTGGTCATCGGTGGCGGAGCGGCGGGCCTGTCCGGGGCGCTGGCGCTGGGGCGGGCGCGGCGGTCGGTCGCGGTCGTCGACGACGGGACCCCGCGCAACGCGCCGGCGCACGAGATGCACAACTACCTGGGCCGCGACGGCACGCCGCCGGCACAGCTGCTCGCCGACGGGCGGGCCGAGGTCGCCGGCTACGGCGTCGCGCTGGTCGACGACCGGGTGACCGGTGTCGGCGGGTCGGTCGGCGCGTTCACCGTGGACCTGGCGGGGGGCCGTGTGCTGCGGGCGCGCCGGCTGCTGGTCACCACCGGCCTCAGCGACGAGCTGCCGGAGATCCCGGGCGTGCGCGAGCTGTGGGGCACCGACGTCCTGCACTGCCCGTACTGCCACGGCTGGGAGGTGCGCGACCGGCCGATCGGCGTCGTCGCCACCGGCCCGATGTCGCTGCACCAGGCGCAGCTGTGGCGGCAGTGGAGCACCGACGTCGTCCTGTTCCAGCACACGGCCGACGCACCCGAGGGCGAGGTCGCCGACGCGCTGGCCGCCCGCGGTGTCCGGGTCGTGCCCGGCGAGGTCGCCGGGCTGGAGACCGACGGCGGTCGGCTGACCGGCGTCCGGCTGGCGAGCGGTGAGGTCGTGCCGCGCGCGGCGGTCGTCGTCGCCCCGCGGTTCACCGCCCGCTCCGCCGTGCTGACCGGGCTGGGCCTCGACGCCGTGCCGTTCCGCATGGGCGAGGCGGTCGTCGGCTCGCACGTGCCGGTGGACGCCCGCGGCGCCACCGCCGTGCCCGGCGTGTGGGCCGCCGGGAACGTCGCCGACCCCGCCGCGCAGGTCGTCAGCTCCGCGGCCGCAGGGCTGTGGGCCGGGGCGCAGCTCAACGCCGACCTCGTCGCCGAGGACACCCGCTTCGCCGTCGAGGTGATGCGCGCGCAGTCCGATCCGGAGTTCGGCCAGGCGTGGTGGGAGGACCGCTACCGCTCGCACGAGCGCTCCGTCTGGAGTGGCCGGGTCAACGACGTGCTGGCCACCGAGGCCGCCGACCTCCCGCCGGGCCGGGCGCTGGACGCGGGTGCCGGGGAGGGCGGGGACGCCGTCTGGCTGGCCCGGCGGGGCTGGGAGGTGACGGCCCTCGACGTCTCCCGCACCGCGCTCGACCGGGCCGCCGCGGCGGCGGCGGAGGCCGGGGTGGCGCTGGAGACCCGGCGAGCCGACGTCACCGCGTGGGAGCCCGGCGAGGAGCGCTGGGACCTCGTGACGGCGTCGTTCCTGCACTTCCTGCCCGACCGCCGCGACGACGTGCTGCGCCGGCTGGCGTCGGCGGTCGCCCCGGGCGGCACGCTGCTGGTCACGGCGCACGACGGCAGCGACCTGCACGGCGCCGTGCAGCGGCCGGGGCTGCCCGAGTGGTACGCCACCGGCGAGCAGATGGCCGCCGTCCTCGACTCCGCCGACTGGGCCGTCGAGGTGGCCGAGGCCCGTCCCCGCACGGCCCGCGGGCACGAGCACGGGTCGGTGCACGTGGCAGACGCCGTCCTGCGCGCCCGGCGCCGTCAGTCCTCGTCGTCCCGGGTGTAGAGCAGCCGGAGCCGGGCCGGCGGGGTGAACGGCCGCCAGCCCTCGCGGGTCTGGGCCAGGCGGTCGGCCACCAGCCAGAGCACCGCCGGGTCGTGTCCCATGCCGAGGTGGCTGGCGTGCACGCCGACGTTCTCGGCGCGCGGGCCGGGCTCCTGCCGGCAGGCCCGCCAGTCGACGACGCCGTCCCACGGGGAGTAGACGGCGGTGCTGGGCACCGGCAGGGAGCCACCCGGGCCGCCGCGCGACCGGCCCGCGACGGAGTGCAGGTGGCGGTAGCGGTCGTAGGCGCGGGCGCCGGGTGTCCCGTCGGTGGGCCGCCCGGCCAGGCCGAAGGGGGAGCCGAGGCTGACCACCTGGCGGACCAACCGCGGCACCCGGAGCGCCAGCCGGCGGGCGTATATCCCGCCGAGGCTCTGACCGATGACGCTGACCGGCCCGCCGTGCTGCTCGGCCAGCCGCGCGACCAGCTTCGGCAGCGCCTCGGTGATCTCCTTCGTGGGCCCGCGGTTGCGGCCGAGCTCCCACCCGACCACCGGGTACCCCAGCCCGCGCACCCAGCGGCGCAGGGTCACCGTCGAGGTGTCGGAGGCGAGCAGGCCCGGCAGCACGAGCACCGCGTGCGGCTCGCCGCGCGGGGCGCCGCGCAGCAGGGGGTAGCTGAGGGCGAGCGCACCGGCGCTGGCCGCAGCCCGCACCGGCTCGGTCGCCGCGAGCAGGCCGGCTCGGCGGCGGGCGGCGGACCGGGCCGCGGCGGGTTCGGGTCGGGTGGACATCGGACGCCTCCTGCCAGGGGTTCCCGGCGCCCATACCCGCCCGGACGCCTCCGACCCGCGGGCATGACGCGGGTGCTGCGCGCCCCCCGCCCCGCCGTCCGGGGGCGCGAGCGCATCGGCGCAGGTGGGCGCGTCGGACGTCTCCGCAGGGGACCGGAGGCCGGCCACGGCCCGCGTCATGCCGGAGCGCTCAGGGGGTCTTCATCCGTGCAGCCCAGCGGCGACGTCGCCGCACCGGGCAACGGATGAGCAGGAGACCCCTCATGACCAGCACCCTCAAGCGTTCCGCCTTCTGCGTCGCCGCGAGCGCCGCGCTCGTCGCCGGCGTCGCCGGCCCCGCCAGCGCCCAGCCGGTGGACCAGGACGGCCTGGTCAACGTCGCCGTCGGCGACGTGACGATCCTCGAGGACGTCAACATCGGGGTCGCCGCTCAGGTGGCGGCTCAGCTCTGCGGGCTCAAGGTCGGCCCGGTCGCGGTCCTGGGGACCGCCGTGGACCGCAGTGGCGACGCGTCCACGGTCTGCACCACCGACCAGGGCCCGGTGACCTTCGAGCAGAACTGACCGGACCGCGCGCGGCCGGCACCGGCCGCGCCCCCTGACCCCTCGGCCGGGATCCCCCCTGTCCCGGCCGAGGGCCGGCACGCGCGTGCGCCCGGCTCAGCGCCGTCGGGCGAGGAGGCCCCGCTGGGCCATGTCGGACGTCGAGAGCACCTCGATGAGGAACTCCGAGGCCGCTCCGGCCACGTCGGGCACCTCGTCCACCGGGGTCTCGCGCAGCACCTCGACCAGCACCTCGTGGTGGACGCGGACCACCTCCAGGATGCTCAGCCCCCCGGTGACGGCGGCGCGCCCCAGCTCGTAGCCGCGGTGCAGCGCGGCCTCCGCGCGGCGCGGGAGGTAGGCCAGGAACGCGACCCGGTAGTCGCGGGTCAGCTGGTCGGTCGCCGTCACGTCGTCCGGCTGCGCGACGTCGACCGGCCGGGGGCGATCAGCCGGTCGAGGACGTCGAGCCCCTCCTCGAGGTCGAGCGCGGTCAGCAGCGGTCCGGTGTCCATGCCGAGCGCCACCATCGCGAACGCGACGTCGGGCTGGATGCCGACGACCACCGTCACCGCACCGCGCAGCCGCGCCACCTCCGCGATGGTGCGCAGGGTCCGGGTGCCGAAGGAGTCGAGCACGTCGAGCGCGGCGACGTCGATCACCACCCCACGCGACCGTTCCCGCCCGATCCGCTCGACGAGATCGTGCTGGAAGGCGGTCATCTGGGTGTCGTCGAGCGCCGTGTGGATCGAGGCGATCAGGTACGGCTGCTGCCGCAGGATCGAGACGAGCCTGGGTCCGGTCGTCGTCATGGGCTGCCCGTCCCGTCCTCCCGGGCGGCGGCCGTGTAACCGAGCAGGCGCTCGGCCTCCTCCAGGCCGCCCTGCAGGTCCCCGATGGTGTCCATCTTGCTGAGGTCGACGCCGATGGTGACCAGCGTCTGGGCGATGAGCGGCGACAGTCCGGTGATGATCACGCTGGCGCCCATGAGTCGGGACGCGTCGACCGTGCGCACGAGGTGGTCGGCGACGGACTCGTCGACCTCGGGGACGCCGGTGATGTCGATGACGACGACGCGCGCCCGGTGGGTGCGGATGCCGTTGAGCAGCTGCTGGGTGAGCTGGCGCGCCCGCTCGCTGTCGAGGACGCCGATGATCGGCAGGATCAGCAGCCGCTCGCGGACCTGCAGGACCGGCGTGGACAGCTCCCGGATGGAGTCCTGCTGCTGGCGGATGACCCGCTCCCGCTCCTCGACGAAGCTGACGGCGACCGTGTTGGCGATGCGGTTGGCCGCCGGCTCGTAGGCGTCGAGCACCCGGTTGAGCAGGGCGAAGTCGCGCTGGTACTTCTCGAACAGCGACCGGGCGAGCACATCGCGGAGCAGCAGCACGATGCCCACCACCTCGTGCGTCTCCACGCCTCGCGGGATGATCCGCTCCGACAGGTCCCGCGCGTACCGCTGCAGCGCCTGGACGCTGCCGGTCTCGAGCACCCCGACGTAGTTGTCGTAGACCGAGGTCGTCTCCGCAGCCATCTCCTGCGGGGTCATCGCGTGCAGCAGGCCGGCCCCCTGGATGCGGTCGGCCCACTCGTGGCGCAACCGGGTGCGGTGCTCGCGGAGGTGGGCCACCAGCTGAGGGAGCAGCTGGTCCTCCGTCGCCGCCGCCATGAGGTCCGTCTCGTCGATCGCGCCGGCCACGGTCACTCCCTGGTCCTGGGTCATCGGTCACCGCACCATCTCGTCATCGTCACCGTCGTGCCACGGCCGGGTTCGGACACGACCGCGAACTCGTCCATCAGCCGCCGGGCTCCCGGCAGTCCCATCCCCAGCCCGTGGTACGTGCTGTAGCCGTCCTTCATGGCGAGGCGGACGTCGGCGATCCCGGGACCGGCGTCGCGGGCGACCACCTGGACGCCGCGGCGGGGCCGGTCGAGCAGCTCCACCACCACCTCGCCGGTGCCGGCGAAGCGCACGATGTTGCGCGCCATCTCCGACACCGCCGTGGCGATCAGCGTCAGGTCGGTGGAGGAGAAGCCCAGGCGGCCGGCGAGCTCACGGGCGGCCTGGCGGGCGGCGACGATGTCGGCGTCGCCGGAGATGGGGACCCGGACGGCGTCGTCCCGCTGCTGGCCGCGGTCGAGCAGGGGCTGGCTGAGTCGGGCGCAGAGGTCGCACTCGAGCAGGTGCCGCCCGGCCTCCACCTCACGCTGGCGCCGGCGGTCCCCGCTGGACAGGGCCAGCAGCACCGGTCGGCACCGGTCGGTCGGCGGTTCGGCGTGGTCGCGGGCGAGCAGGTACTCCACGCGCAGCCGGGCCCGGGCGCGGTTGAGCTGCGCGGCCACGGCGCCCGCGGTCGAGCCCGACTCCGCGGCCAGCGAGCGGGTGTCCCGGCCCGACACCTCGTGTGCCAGCAGGGCCTCGCGGTCGCGGTCGGAGAGCCGGGCCAGCGCCTCGGTGACGGCCGTCCGCTCCTCGGCGGCCAACAGCTCCGCGTCCGGCGCGTCCGGCAGCTGCAGGTCGACCACCCGGTGCTGGTTGCGGCGCTGCCGGTCCTGGTCGCGCCACGAGGTGACGACCACGTTGCGCGCCGTCGCGATGGCGTAGGGCTCGAGCATCCCGGGTTCCACGCGGCCGGTGGCGGCGAGGACCCGCACGAGGGTCTCCTGGACCAGGTCCTCGACCGCGCTCTCGTCGGCCACCCGGGCGGCGACGATGCGGCGGACCATGGGGATGAGCGAGGCCACGTCGTCGTGGCCGACGTCGGGCGACGGTCCGGCGGACTCCGCGACCCCCATCCCGCGGACGCTACCGCCGGGTGACCGTCCCGGCGCCCTGCCGGGGCGCGGGACGGCCGCCGGGTTCAGCGCTGCGCCAGGTGGGCGGCGGCGGTCTCCCGCAGCCGGTCGTGGACGCCGTCGGCGGCCGGCGTGCACCGGACACGCACGGCCCTGCTGCAGGGCCCCGCCCCGAGCTCGCCGGGGGTGGGGGCAGCGGGGTCCTTCAGTCGCCGGGCGGCAGGACGCGGGGGACGAAGACCTCGTCGATCGGGCGCGGGCCGACGTACTGCCGGCAGGTGCACGGCACCCACGTGTGGCCCGCCCAGCGGCCGCGTTTGTCGTAGGCGTCGCGGCGCAGCTCGGCGTAGCAGGTGTTGGTCTCGGTGTCGTGCTGGCTGAGCGTGTGCCCGCAGCCGCACAGGGGGGTCGGGTTCGGCGGTGGTCCCGCGGGACGGCGCCGGCCGATCCGGCCGGCCACGAAGCCGACGGCCAGCAGGGCCGCACCGATCACCAGGCTGACTGGTTCCACCGTCCGAGCTCCTCCCGCCGCGTTGCCCTCCCGACGGTAACGCCGGGAGAGCAGCGGCGGGGCCGGACGGCGCCGGAGCGTCCCGGACGACGGCGGCCCCGGAGCCCGGGCTCCCCCGGGGCGTTCCGGAACCTCTCGGGGTGCTGCAGGACCCCAGGGAGCCGAGGAACACACCGGAGCGGGGCCCCGGGGGGCCGCCGTCGCCGGACTCAGGTGTCCTGCTTGCCCCTGCCGCTGACGGCGTCGCGGAGGTGGTCGACCAGCGCCGCGACCGGGCCGAGCGCCGTCCGGATCCCGCCCTCGTTGGGCACCAGCGGGTGCGGCCGGGTCGGCGCGATCGCCTTGATCCGCTCGACCTGGTGCGCCATCTCCACCAGCTGCGCCCGGTCGAACGTCGCCTTGAGCTCGGTGAACATCCGGCTCTCCTCGTGCTCGACGTGCGTGCGGATCTCGTGGATCAGCGTCCGGATCTCCGCGTCGTACTGCTCGTCGGCCGGGTCGAGGCGCTCCAGGCGCTTCATCGTCTCCTCGGCCAGGTCGTGCTCGTGCTTGGACCGCTCGGCCTCCTCGGCGTCCACCTCCTTCTGCACGCGCGGGTAGACCTGGGTCTCCTCGGCGACGGAGTGCTTGACCAGGCCGATGCTGACCTCGTCGACGAGGGCGCGCTTGCGGGCCAGCACGTCCTCGCCGGGCTGACCCACGAGCCCCTCGAGCTCGGTGAAGATGCGCTCGAACTCGCGGTGGTCGGCGCTGAGCAGCTCCACCACGTCGCGTTCGGTCTCGGTCACGGGTGCCTCCTGGTGGTGGTCGGGGCCGGTGGCGTACCCAGTCCGGAGCGCGGCGGCACGGCCGCGCACGGTTCCGTTTCCCCTGATCAGGGGTGGTTGCCCGGCTGTGGCGCGGGGCACACTGGCGTCGTGGAGTCCTACGCGGTCGGCTTCGCCCGGCCGGACCGGTGGTCGCGGGGCCGGCCGGCGGAAGACGGCCACCCCTGGCACGCCGTCGAGTCGCACCGTCCCCCCTCCGAGCTCGACGGGGAGGTGGAACTGGCACTCTGCGGCGCCATCGTGCAGGTCTGGGGTTCCCAGCAGTGGGAGCGGGTGGGTGCGGGCCGCACCGGCTGCCCCGAGTGCTACCGCCTGTCCGGACTGGCGCTGCGCGCGCCGCTCCGCCGCGCCGGCTGAGCGGCGCGACCCGGCCGGGAGGTCAGCGGCGCCGTCCGGAGATCGCCGACAGGCCGGTGATCTCCCGGCCGACGATCAGCGCCTGCACGTGGTCGGTGCCCTCGAAGGTGTAGATGGCCTCGATGTCGGCGTGGTGCCGCGCGACGTGGTGCTCGAGCAGGATGCCGTCGCCGCCGAGCAGGTCGCGGGCGTCGGCCACGATCCGCCGGGCGGTCGCCGCGCAGTGCCGCTTGGCCAGCGAGGCCATCGCGGGGGTCATCCGGCCGGCATCGGCGAGGCTGGACAGCCGCCAGCACATCAGCTGCATGCCGGTGATGTCGGCGAGCATCGTCGCGAGCTTCTCCTGCACCAGCTGGTAGCCGGCGATGGGCTGGCCGAACTGCTCCCGCCGCAGCGTGTGCTGCAGGGCCAGCTCGTAGGAGCCGGTCGCCAGGCCGAGGGCCCGCCAGGCCACGGTGTAGCGGGTGCGGTCGAGGATCGTCGAGACGTCCTTGAAGCCGTGGCAGTTCTCCAGGCGGTTCTCCGCCGGCACCCGCACGCCCTCCAGCGTCAGCTCGGCCTGCCACACCGCCCGCAGCGCCGTCTTGCCGGTCATCACCGTCGCGGTGAAACCGGGGGTCCCCTTCTCGACGACGTAGCCGCCGACCGCGCCGTCCTCGCCGCGCGCCCACACGATCACGTGGTCGGCGATCGACCCGTTGCCGATCCACTTCTTCGCGCCGTCGAGGACGTAGGAGTCGCCGTCGCGGCGGGCGCGGGTCTCCAGGGCGACGGCGTCCGAGCCGTGCCCGGGCTCGGTCAGGCCGAAGGCGCCGATCTTCTCCATCCGCGCCATCTCCGGCAGCCAGCGCTCGCGCTGCTCCTCCGAGCCCAGCAGCGCGATCGACTGCATGGCCAGGAAGCTGTGCACGCCGTTGAAGGTGCCGACGCTGCCGTCGGCGCGCGCCAGTTCCGCGGCGACCAGCCCGGCGGCGACGGCGCTCATGCCGGGCGAGCCGTAGCCCTGCACGGTGCCGCCGGCGATGCCCAGCTTCGCGAAGCCCGGCACCAGCTCGAACGGGAACTCCGCGCGCTCCCAGTAGTCGTTGATCCGGGGCAGCACCTCCGTGTCGCACCAGGTGCGCACGCGGTCGCGGACGTCGATCTCCTCGGGGGTGAGCAGCTCCTCGAGGGCGTAGAAGTCAGTGGTCGACGGCTCGGTCACGTCCCGACGCTACGCGTGGGTAGGGCATGCTGCCGGGCGTGCGGATCGTGATCGCCCCCGACTCCTTCAAGGGCTCCCTGGCCGCCGCGGACGCCGCCGAGGCGGTCGCCCGCGGGCTGCTGCGCGAGCGTCCGGACGCCGAGGTGCTGCTGCGCCCGATGGCCGACGGCGGCGAGGGCACGGTGGCCGCCGCCCTCCGCGCCGGCTACACGCCGCGGACGGTCACGGTCACCGGCCCCGACGGCCGCCCGGTCGAGGCGGAGTTCGCCGTCGACGGGATGACGGCGGTGGTGGAGATGGCCGCGGCCGCCGGGCTCGGGCTGCTCGACGAGCTCGCCCCGACCACCGCCACCACCCGCGGCGTGGGCGAGCTGCTGCTGGCCGCGCTCGACGCCGGCGCCACGCGCATCGTCATCGGCCTCGGCGGCAGCGCCACCACCGACGGCGGCGCCGGCCTGCTGCAGGCCCTCGGCGTCCGGCTGCTCGACGCCGACGGCCACGACGTCCCGCCCGGCGGCGCCGGGCTGGCGCTGCTCGACCGCATCGACGCCGGGACCCGCGACCCGCGCCTGGACGGCGTCCGGGTCGAGGTGGCCACCGACGTCGACAACCCGCTGACCGGCCCGACCGGCGCCGCCGCCGTCTACGGCCCGCAGAAGGGCGCCGGCCCCGAGCAGGTGGCCGAGCTCGACGCCGCGCTGGCGCGCTTCGCCGCCGTCGTCCGGCGCGACCTCGGGGTGGAGCTGGAGGGGCCGCCGGCCATGGGCGCCGCCGGTGGCACCACGGCGGGCATCGCCGCGGTGCTCACGTCCTCGGTCACCTCGGGCGCGGAGCTGGTGGCCGACCTCGTCGGGCTGGACGACGCGCTGGCCGGCGCCGACCTCGCGGTGACGGGGGAGGGGAGCCTGGACTCCCAGACCCTGCGCGGCAAGGCGCCCGCGGTCGTCCTGGCGCGGGCCCGCGCGGCCGGGGTGCCGTGCGTCGGGCTGGCCGGGAGGGTGCAGCTGTCCGAGGCCGAGCTGCGGGAGGCCGGGTTCGCCGGCGCCGGTGCCCTGGTCGACGTCGAGCCCGACGTCGCCCGCTGCCTCGCCGAGCCCGCGCCGGTGCTCGCCGACCTGGCCGCACGGGTGCTGCCGGGTCACCTGCCTCAGGCGCCCAGCAGCCCCCGCACGTAGGCCGCCTGGCCGGCGTGCTGCAGGTCGTCGGAGAGCACGCTGACCAGCCGGACACCGAGGGTCACCGGCGGGTCCCACCGCTGGTCGACGACGCGGTCGAGGTCGTCGTCGGACAGACCGCCGAGGAACTCCTGGCTGCGGGAGAGCACCGCGTCGGCGTACTCGAGCAGCAGGTCGGCCGAGGGCACCCGGACGGCGGCCACCTCGTCGGCGCTCATCCCGTAGCCGGTCGCGGCGTCGTCGACGGGGAGGGCGAACCGGCCGGCGAAGCCCTGGGCCGTCCACACCTGCTCGCTGCCGGCGACCTCGGCGAGGTGGTCGTCCTGCACCCGCAGGGCGTGCCAGGCCAGCCAGCCGGCCGGGTTGGCGTCGGGTGCGGGCCGCTGGTCCAGCTGCTCGGGGGACAGGCCCTCGACGGCGGCGCGCAGGGTCTCGCCGACCTGCGAGTAGGCGTACGTGAGGAGGTCGCGGCTGCGCATGCCCACGGCGCTACCCGTCCCGCTCGCGGGGGACGCCTCCCGGCGGCACGCGACGGTAGGTTGCGGTGTCCGCCCGGCCGTCGAGGAGTCCCCGCGTTGCCGTTCACCCTGCAGCGGCTGCTGCGCCTGGCCCGACTGCGGCTGCCCGGCTGGCGGCTGCCCCTGGCCGTCGCCGTGCTGGTGTTCCTCACCAGCTGGGGCGCCATGGCCCTGGTCGAGCCGGCCGGCAGCGAGGTCGTCGCGCCCGCCACCTACTGGTGGTACTTCGTCGTCACCGCCGCCACGGTCGGCTACGGCGACTTCTTCCCGGTGTCGTTCGGCGGCCACGTCGTCGGCACCTACGTGATCGTCGGCGGCATCGTCACCCTGACCCTGCTGTTCACCGAGCTGGCCACCGCGCTGCAGACCGCGCGGGGCAAGCGGCTGAGAGGAGTGGTGGCCCTGGACCTCCGGGACCACGTCGTCGTCCTGGGCTACACGCCGGGGCGCACCGAGCGGATCGTCGCGGAGCTGACCGTCGAGCCGGGCACCGAGGTGGCGCTGTGCGCGTGGGACGACGTGGCGGTCAACCCCATGCCCGAGCTGTCGGCGGTGTCCTTCGTCCGCGGCGACCTGACCCACGCCGACGTGATGCGGCGGGCCGGTGTCGACCGCGCGCGGACGGCGGTCGTCGACGGCCGCGACGACAACGAGACGCTGGCCATCGCGGTCGCCGTCGACCACGCCAACCCGCGGGTGCACATGGTCGCCGCCGTCCGCGACCTGGGCCGGCGCGACAGCCTGCGCTACGTCAACGCCGACGTGCAGGTGGTGCAGTGGCACATGCCGTTCCTGCTGTCGGAGGAGGCGGCCGACCCGGGCCTGACCCAGGTCTACAACGAGCTGATGACCGCCGGCGGGCACGGCAACACCTACTCGGTGCGGGTGCCGCGCGGCCTGCCGTACGCCACCTTCGGCGAGTGCCAGACCGCCTTCGGCCGCGACCACGGCGCCACGGTGCTGGCGGTGCGCACCGACGACGGCCTGCAGGTCAGCCCGCGGTGGGACACGCCCGTCCCGGAGGGCGCGACGCTGTACTACGTCGCCGGCGAGCGGCTGGACCCCGCGCTGCTGACCGGCCGGCGCTGATCGGTCAGAGCGCGCCGAACGCCGAGGCCAGCAGGGCGACCGCGCCGGCGACGGCGGCCAGCACGGCCAGCACGGCCAGCACCACCGGGACGACGACCCAGCGGCGCTTGAACCGCCACCGGGGCCGGGCCGGGCCCGCGGAACGGGGCGGCGACGTGGCCACGGGCGGCGGGGCCGGGGCCTGCCGGTGCAGGGCGCGCCGGGAAGGAGCCTGCCGGCGCGGTGTCTGGACCGGCGGGGCCTGCTGGACGGGCGGTGCCTGCGGCGGTGGTGCCTGCCGGGACGGTGCCGCGGCCTCGGCCTGCCGGCGCTCCTTGCGTTCCTTGCGCTCCCGGCGCTTGTCGGCCAGGTAGCGGGCCTGCTCGCGCGCGTCCCGGGCGACCGTGCCGAGCACCGATGCCAGCGCCCGCAGGTCGTCGGCGTCGAACCGCTCCACCCGCCCGCCCAGCGCGGCGCTGTCCCCGGCGGCGGGGGAGTCGTCGGACTCGTCGGTGTCCGGCGGCGTCCACGTGGTGCCGGGCTCGGTGCCGGAGAGGGCGCGCCGGAGCTCCCGGCGGGCCGCGGGCACGTCCATCCGCGCGGCGGGGTCCTTGGTGAGCAGCCCGCGGAGCACCGGCTCCAGCGGCCCGGCGCGCTCGGCCGGCGCGGGGTCGTCGGAGACCACGGCGAACAGGGTGGCCATCGGCTCGGCGCGCTCGAAGGCGAGCCGGCCCTCGACGGCCGTGTACAGCGTGGCGCCCAGTGACCAGAGGTCGGTGGCGGGGCCGGCGTCCTCACCGCGGGCGCGCTCCGGGGACATGAACGGCGGCGAGCCGATGACCGCTCCCGCCGTGGTGATCGACGGGTCGCCGGTGGCGACCGCGATGCCGAAGTCGGTCAGGTGGGCGGCGCAGTCACGGCCGACCAGCACGTTGGCCGGCTTCACGTCGCGGTGCACGATGCCGACCGCGTGCGCGGCCTCCAACGCGGCGAGCACGTCGAGCCCGATGCGGGCGACCGTGGTCCAGGGCAGGGGCCCGTGCCGCTGCACCACCTCCTGGAGGCTGCGCGAGTCGACGTGCTCCATGACCAGCCAGGGCCGGCCGTCCTCCTCGACGACGTCGTAGAGGGTGGTGACGTTCGGGTGCACCAGGCGGGCTGCGGTCCGGGCCTCGCGGAACGTCCGGCGGCGCAGGGCGTCGCGTTCCTCGTCGCTGAGGTGCGCGGGGAACGTGACCTCCTTGAGCGCGACCGGGCGGCTCAGCACCTGGTCCGTCGCCCGCCAGACGACGCCCATGCCACCACGGCCGAGGACCCCGGTGACGGCGTAGCGCCCGGCGACCAACCGCCCGGTGCCGGTTTCGGCGGACATGGGCGCACGGTACGCCCGCGGCCGTCCGGACGCGCCCGTCCGAGTCGTCCTACGCCGGGTTGGTGGGCGCCTCGGGGTCGCTCTGCGCCTCGAGGTCGGCCGCGGTGCGCTCGTCCTCCATCTCCAGGGCGATGTCGCGCGGCTGCGGGGTGTCGGGGGCCTGCGTCTCGCGGTCGGGCGTCGTCATGACCGCGAGCCTGCCCCCGATCCGCCCGGCCCGCTGCCCGGTGCCGACCTAGACTCCGCGGCCGATGACGATCACCCGGCTGCTGGTCGCCAACCGCGGCGACGTCGGCGTCCGCGTGCTGCGGACCGCCGCCGCGCTGGGCCTGTCCACCGTCGCGGTCGCCCCCGAGGACGACGCCGGCGCGCTGCACGTGCGCCGGGCCGACGCCTCGGCCCGGCTCCCCGGCACCGGCCCGGCCGCCTACCTCGACGTCGCCGCGGTGGTCGGCGCCGCCGTCCGGGCCGGCGCCGACGGGCTGCACCCCGGCTGGGGGTTCCTCGCCGAGAGCCCGGAGCTCGCCCGCGCGTGCGCCGACGCCGGTCTGACCTTCGTCGGCCCGGACGCCGGCGCGCTCGCGCTGTTCGGCGACAAGACCCGCACCCGCGCGCGGGCCGTCGAGCTCGGCATCCCGGTGCTCGCGGCCACCTCGGGGGACACGGACCTCGCGGAGGCCACCCGCTTCCTCGCCGGCCTCGGCGAGGGCGCGGCGGTCATGGTCAAGGCGCGGGCCGGCGGCGGCGGCCGGGGCGTGCGCCCGGTGCAGGACCCCGCGGAGCTGGCCGGGGCGCTGGAGCGGTGCCGGTCGGAGGCGCGGGCGGCCTTCGGCAACGGGGCGGTCTACGTCGAGCGGCTGCTGACCGGCGCCCGGCACGTCGAGGTCCAGGTGGCCGGCGACGGCGCGGACGTCGTCGCCCTGGGCGACCGTGACTGCTCGCTGCAGCGGCGCCGGCAGAAGCTGGTCGAGGTCGCGCCCGCGCCGGGGCTCGACGACGTCGTCCGCGCCCGGCTGGCCGACGCCGCCACCGCGCTGTGCGGCTCGGCCGGGTACCGCGGGCTGGCCACCGTGGAGTTCCTCGTGCGGGGCGACGAGGTCGTCCTGCTCGAGGTCAACCCGCGGCTGCAGGTCGAGCACACGGTCACCGAGGAGGTCACCGGCCTCGACCTGGTGGAGGTCGGGCTCCGGCTGGCCGAGCGGGCGACGCTGGCCGGCCTCGGCCTGACCGCGCGGCCGCCCTCGCGCGGCAGCGCCGTCCAGGCGCGGGTGAACGCCGAGACGCTGCTGCCCGACGGCACCGTGCAGCCGGCGGCCGGGGTGCTCGAGCGGTTCGTGCCGCCCACCGGCCGCGGCGTGCGGGTGGACACCGCCGCGGTGCCCGGGGGCGAGGTCAGCCCGCGCTACGACTCGCTGCTGGCCAAGGTCGTCGTCTCCGACCGCGACCTGCCGCGCGCGCTGGCCGGCGCCGCCCGGGCGCTGGCGGAGCTCGACGTCGCCGGGGTCGCCACCAACCGCGACCTGCTCACCACGCTGCTCGCGCTGCCCGAGGTCGCCGCCGGGCGGGCGACGACCGACCTCGTCGACGCCCGCCTGACCGAGCTCGTGCCCGACCGGCCGGCAACGGCGCCGGCCGCCGTCGACGGCGTGCTGCCGGTGACCGCGCCGCTGTCGGGCGCGGTGGTCGAGGTCGCCGCCGCGCAGAGGGACGCCGTGGCCCCCGGCGCGACGCTGGTGGTGCTCGAGGCGATGAAGATGGAGCACGTCGTGGCCGCACCGGCCGGCGGCGTGCTGACCGGGCTGGCGGTGCGGGTGGGCGACGTCGTGACCGCCGGGACCGTGCTCGGCGCCGTCGTGCCGTCCGACGACGCGACGGCGGGTGCGGACGGACCGGACGACGCCGACCTCGACGCCCTCCGCCCCGAGCTGGCCGAGCTGCGGGAGCGGCGGGCCGCGACGCTCGACGACGCCCGGCCGGAGGTCGTGGCCCGCCGGCGCGCGGCCGGGCGGATGACCGCCCGGGAGGTGGTCGCCGCGCTGGTCGACGAGGGCACCTTCGTCGAGTACGGCCAGCTGGGGGTCGCGGCGCAGCGCGCCCGCCGGTCGGTCGAGGAGCTGGTCGAGCGGACGCCGGCCGACGGCATGGTCACCGGCATCGGCGAGGTCGACGGCGTGGCCTGCGCCGTCCTCGCGTATGACTACACGGTGCTGGCCGGCACGCAGGGCCGCACCAACCACCGCAAGACCGACCGGCTGCTCGAGGTCGCCGCGCAGCGCCGGCTGCCGGTCGTGCTGGTCGCCGAGGGCGGCGGCGGACGCCCCGGCGACACCGACGGCGGCGGCTTCTCCCGCCTCGACGTCCCGACGTTCACCACCATGGCGCGGCTGGCCGGGCGGGTGCCCACGGTGGCCGTCGTCTCCGGGTACTGCTTCGCCGGGAACGCCGCGCTGGTCGGCTGCTGCGACGTCGTCGTCGCCACCGAGGGCAGCAGCATCGGCATGGGCGGCCCGGCGATGATCGAGGCCGGCGGGCTCGGGGTGGTGGCGCCGGGCGACGTCGGGCCGACCGCCGTGCAGGCCGCCAACGGCGTCGTCGACGTGGTGGTGCCCGACGACGCGGCCGCCGTCGCGGCGGCCCGGCAGGCGCTCGGGCTGCTGGCCGGCCGGGCGGAGCCGGGGGACTGCGCCGACCAGCGGCTGCTGCGCGCGGCGCTGCCGACCGACCGGGTGCGCAGCTACGACGTGCGTCCGGTGGTGACCACGCTGGCCGACACCGGCAGCGTGCTGGAGCTGCGGCCGGTCTTCGGCCGCGGCGTCGTCACCGCGCTGGCCCGCCTCGACGGCCGGCCCGTGGGCATCGTGGCCAACGACCCGCGGCACCTCGGCGGGGCCATCGACGGGGAGTCGGCCGACAAGGCCGCAGCGTTCCTGCGGCTGTGCTCGTCGGCCGGGCTGCCGGTGGTCTCGCTGGTCGACACCCCGGGGTTCATGGTCGGGCCGGAGTCCGAGCGCACCGGCACCGTGCGCCGCTTCGGCGCGCTGTACGTGGCCGGGGCGCAGCTCGACGTGCCGCTGCTGGCCGTGGTGCTGCGCAAGGCCTACGGGCTGGGCGCGATGGCGATGCTGGGCGGGGACCTGCGGGCGCCGCTGCTCACGCTGGCCTGGCCGACCGGGGAGTTCGGGCCGATGAGCCTGGAGGGCGCGATCCGGCTGGGGCACCGGCGGGAGCTGGAGGCGCTGCCCGACGAGGCCGCCCGCCAGGCCCGCTTCGCCGAGCTGGTGGCCGAGTCCTACGCGCAGGGAAAGGCGCTCAACGTGGCGTCGGCGTTCGAGGTCGACGACGTCGTCGACCCGGCGGACACCCGGGACGTGCTGGTGAGGGCGCTGGCCGGACTGGCCTGAGAAAGGACCCCCTGCTCCCCACCACTCGCAAGCTCGCGGCGGGACCCTGCAGGGGGCCGGGGACGGGGCCGGCGGCGGGCCTCCGTGAGCGGGCCACGCTACGGTCCGGTCGTGCCTCGATACCGCCTGACCACCGGGGACGGCTCCGTGCTCCAGGAGTGGGACGCCGCCGACGCGACCACCGCCGAGGACGAGGCCGTCCGCAGCGTCGAGCAGCACCGCGCCGGCGACCCGCCGGGCGCCGCCGAGTACGTGCTCGTCGAGGACGGCGACGACGGCCCGTCCCACGTCGCCCGCTGGGGCTCGAGCGCCCCCTGAGTCACCCGCTCTCGCCCAGGCGGCGCAGCAGCACCTCGTGCTCGTGGCGCAGCACCACCTGGGTGACCAGCTCGCGCACGGCGGCCTCGGCCTGCCGGCCGACGAGCGGCGCGTCGACGCGGGCGTCGCCGGCGACCGTGGCGCGGGTGCCGCCGCCGACGGCCAGCAGCCGCCGCTCGCCGGTGACCAGCGCCGTGCGGCCCATGATCTCGGAGCGGACGTCGAGGGTGCCGCGGTGGCCGCCGTCGCCGTCGGGGGTCCAGGTGCGGACGTCGAGCACCGGCACCGAGCGGCCGACGAAGCGGGCGAACACGGGCGGGATCCCGGTGGTGGGGGCGTCCAGCCGCACCGTCGTCGTCGTTCCCGCGCCGTCCCGGCGGCTGGAGACCTCCTCGACCCGCGCCTCCAGGGCCTGCGCCCACTCACGGAGGAAGGCCTCGTCGGTGAGGACGGCGAGCACGCGGTCGGGGTCGGCGGCGTAGGTCTGTGTGACGTCGATGGGCACGCCCCATCCTCGGTCGAGCCCGGCCCGGCTGCCCGCCGAGGGCTCAGGGAGCAGGTGCGGGAAAGGGCTCCGCCGGCGGCGCCGGCTCCGCGGGCGCGCACGGGTCGGGCGTTCCCGCGGGGACGTCCGTGGCCCCCGTGGCGGGAGCCTCCGTCGCGGGAGCCTCCGTCGGCACGGCGGGGTCGGTCGGCACGGCGGGGTCGGTCGGCACGGCGGGGTCGGTCGGCACGGCGGGGTCGGTCGGCACGGCGGGGTCGGTCGGCACGGCGGGGTCGGTCGGCACGGCGGGGTCGGTCGGTGTGGCCGTGGGCGTGGCGGCGGGGTCGGGAGCCGTCGCCGGCGGGCACGTCGGCTCGGTGGGCGTCGCGGGCTCCGCGGGCGTCGTCGGCTCGACCGGTGCCGCCTCGGTGGGTGCCGGCTCGACCGTGGCTGTCGGAGCGGGTCCCGGCGTCGGCTGGGGGGACGGCTCTGCGGGCGTGCGCTCCGCGGGCGTGGGCTCCGCGGGCGTCGGCTCCGGGACCGGCGGCACCTCGATGTCCGGGGCCGCCTCCGGCGGTGCCTCGAGCGCCGTCTGCTCGGCCGGGGACGGTTCGGCCGGTGACGGCTCCGCGGGTGAGGGCTCGGCGACGGACGGTCCGGCCGGTGACGGCTCCACCGGAGAGGGCTCGGCGGGCGAGGGCTCGGCCGGCGAGGGCTCGACCGGCGGCGTCTCCACCGGCGGCGTCTCCACCGGCGGCGTCTCCACCGGGGGTGCGTCGACGGTGGGTTCCGGCGACGCCGGCCCGCTGGGCGACTCGGGTGCCGGGACCGGCGCCGCGGTGCCCTCGGCGGCGGTCGACGGGTGGGGTGACGGGCGCGCCGGCGGCGGGGGAGGCGGCGGGGCGGGCGCCCAGCCCTCGTCGAAGCCGGGGGCGAGCACGCCGATGCTCGGGACCTCCAGCGGGCCGGCCGGTGGCGGCGCCTCGACGACCTCGGCCGTCGACGTCGGGCTCCCCGCGGGCGAGGTGCCCGCCCCGTCGGCGCGGGCCGCGGGCGGGACCGACGTCGCCACCAGCGCCGCCGTCACGCCGAGGGCGCACGCGCCCGCGCCGAGCACCGGGATGAGACGCGCGGAGCGTCCGCGGCGGGCAGTCCTGTCCACGCGCTCTTCCCCCCGGAGCTCTCGGACGACGACCGGCCCATCGTCACCTGCCTGCCGGGAGCGGGCCAGAGGGGACGGCCACGGTCAGCCGAAGGAGTGCGCCGGCGCGAGGAACTCCTCGGTGAAGGCTCGGGTCACGACGTCGAGCGCGCGCCGGGCCTCGGCCGACGGGAGGTGGTTCGGCGGACCGTTGGGCGTCGGGTTGAGGTCGACGACGTAGGCGCGGCCGTCGCCGCGGTCGCGCAGCACGTCGAGCTCGGCGGTGTCGGCCCCGAGCAGCCGGCACAGGTGCAGCAGCCGCGCGGTCTCGTCGTCGCTGAGCACCGACGAGGCGGGCACGACCTCGGCGCGGCTGTTGTCGTTGCTGAACCGGTCGGACACCGGCCGGTGCTTGCGGTACACGAGCGGGACCCGCGTGCCCACGACGACCACGCGGAGGTCCTCGACCTCGGTGCCGTCGGCGGTGACGTTGGCGACCACCTGCTGGTAGACCCGCCCGGGCCGCACCCGGGCAGGCGGGACCGGCGTCCGCAGCTCTCGCCCGTCGTGCTCGGCGTTGGCGTCGGACTTCTCGACGCAGACGCCGGCCGACGTCGTCGGGTCCACCGCCAGGCCGTAGCCGAAGGCCTCCTGGTGCGCGGCCTCCACCGCCGTCTTGGAGATGTCGGTGCAGTCGGCGTTGAGGACCCGGCCGGGGTCAGCGGCCAGCTCGGCCGGCAGGGGGCGGTGCGTGGCCAGGGAGAAGTGGACGGCGAGGTCGTGGGGCTGGTCGGGGCCGACCACGCGGGCGCCGGCGAGCGAGCAGACCTTGGCCGCGACGCTGAGCGGGTGCGGCCGCTCGGGCGCGAAGGCGACGGCGGGTGCGCGACCGCCGTCGGCGAGCCGGCGCCGGAGGTACCGCAGCCGGAACGGGAGGCGGTAGGCCGCCCAGTACGCCGTCGAGACGCCCGGGGTGTTGCGTGCCCACTCGACCCACTGCACGGCACCGATCCGACCACGGCCGGCCGCGGGGTGCAGGTCAGCCGCGGGCGCGCCGGGCGATCTCCGCGCTGAGCGCGGCGGCGAAGGCGGTCCAGGCGGCGTAGGGGACCAGCAGCCGGCCGGCGGCGGGGTCGAGCCGCCCGCTGCGCCGGGCGAGGTCGGCGGTGGACGCCGCGAGCACGAGCGCCTCGGCCGTGGCGAGCGGGGGCCGCCGCAGCCGGAAGAACGCCCACGTCCAGCCGGCGTTCAGCACCAGGTTGGCGGCGTAGGCGCGGCCGTAGGACCGTCGCTCGCGCGGGCCCGCGGAGCCCAGCGCCCGGGCGCCCGCCGTGGCCAGCAGCACGTACAGCCCGGACCACGCGATCCCGAACACCGGCCCGGGCGGCTGCCACGGTGGCTTGTCGAGCTCCCGGTACCAGCGCGAGGTGACGTCGGTGCCCGCCGTGCCCACGACCGCGGTCGCCACGACCGCGGTCGAGGTGGCCAGCGTGGTCGGGGAGGGACGCCTCACCCCGCGAGCGTGCGCGGCGCCGTCGAGCCGGACAACTCGGCGTGCCGCGTCCTCCCGGCGGGCATCGGCCCCGGCGTGGTGGACCAGGAGGGCGAACCGCGTCGGGCCGGGCGGTCGGTGACGCGCGGAGGAGAACCTGCGCACGGCCGTCAGCAGCCGGGACCTCGTCGGCCAGGACAAGGGCACCCTCGTGGAGCGCGTCCGGCTGACCGCCGACGACTCCTTCCTCCTGCTCGTCGAGGTCTCGCAGTCGACCCACCGCAGGGTCGTCGACGTCGCCCGGGAGCTCGCCGAGACCGGGACGGTGCCCGGCTGGCGGCCCGCCGGCAGCAGTGACCCCGGAGCCGCGCGGCCGGCGGCCGCAGCAACGCCGCGATCGCGGCCCGGCTGACGCTGTCGGAGCTCACGGTGAAGACGCACGTCGGCCGGATCCTCGCCCAGCTGGCGGTCCGGGACCGCACCCAGGCGGCCGTGCTGGCTCACGAGGAACGGCTGGTGCAGCCCACCTGACGGCCGAGCGGCTGGTGGTGCGCCGGGTGAGGGGACGAGACGTGGCGGTGGCCGCCGAGGCCGACGGGACCCGCGACACCCGAGAGCAGGTCAGGGCAGCGCCCGGACGGTGTCGGCGGCGATGGTGGTCACGGTGCGCACCCGGTCCTCGGGCAGGGCCTTGCGCGGCCTCGTCCCGGGCCGGGGCGCGCGGTCGACTCCGTCGTCGTGTCCGGAGCCGCCCACGCACCGCAGCGAGCACGCGGTGCGGTCGAGGGGCGCCGCACCCCGGGGACGCCCGAGCGTCCATGTCGATCCGGCACCGCCCCGGCCAATGGACAGCCGGGCCCACGAGGACCAGGCTGCTGGTCCAGAGCGCGACCGGACCGGACGGGGACGGCGGACGGGACCCCGAACACCCGCAGGAGGTCTTCCCGTGCAGCTCGTGGGGTGCACCGCGCACGGGCGCGCGCGTGCCCGGGACGCCGTCGGACCACCGGACGATGGCGGCTGAGCCGCGGCGGCCCCGGAAGGCTGGCAGAGGCGGCGAGCCGGGCCCGGCCGGTGCGCTGCGCATGGGGACGCCGCAGGGGCGCTGGGTGCTGCTCGCCACCGTGCTGGGCTCGAGCCTGGCGATGCTGGACGCCACGGTCGTCACCGTCGCCCTGGAGCGCATCGGGGCCGATCTGGGTGCCGGGTTCAGCGGGCTGCAGTGGACGGTCAACGCCTACACGCTCACCCTGGCCTCGCTGATCCTGCTCGGCGGTTCGCTGAGCGACCGGCTGGGCCGCCGGCGTGTCTTCCTCGTCGGGGTGGTCTGGTTCGCTCTGGCGTCCTTGCTGTGCGGGCTCGCGCCCGACACCGGGACGCTGGTCGCGGCCCGGGCGCTGCAGGGGGTCGGGGGAGCGCTGCTCACCCCGGGGAGCCTGGCGATCATCTCCGCGTCCTTCTCCGGCACCGACCGTGCCGCGGCGGTGGGCGCCTGGTCGGGGCTCGGCGGGGTGGCCGGCGCGATCGGTCCCTTCGTCGGCGGGTGGCTGGTCGAGTGGAGCTGGCGGGTGGTGTTCCTGGTGAACCTGCCGCTGGCCGCCGTCATCGTGGCCGTGGTGGTCCGGCACGTGCCCGAGACGCGCGACCCGGGGGCCGCGCCGGGCCTGGACTGGACGGGGACGGCGCTGGTCGTCCTGGGTCTCGGGTGCCTGACCTACGGGCTGACCGCGGCCGGCGAGCCCGGCCGGGGCACGGAGGTCGTGCTGTGGGTCTGCGCCGGCGTGGTCGCGCTGGTGGCCCTCGCCGCCGTGCAGCTGCGCTCCCCGCACCCCTTGGTGCCGCCGGCGCTGTTCCGCAACGCGCAGTTCACCGCCACCAACGTGGTGACGTTCCTGGTGTACGCGGCCCTCGGCGTGGTGTTCGTGCTGCTGACCCTGCAGCTGCAGGTGGTCGCCGACTACTCGCCGCTGGCCGCCGGGACCGCCCTGCTGCCGGTCACGGTGCTCATGCTGCTGTTCTCCGCCCGCGTCGGGGCGCTCGCCCAGCGGATCGGCCCGCGCCCGCTCATGACCGGCGGTCCGCTGCTGGCCGCGGCCGGCCTGCTGCTCATGCTGCGGATCGGGCCGGAGGCGTCCTACCCGCTCGACGTCCTGCCCGGCGCCGTCGTCTTCGGCGCGGGGCTGACCCTGCTGGTCGCCCCGCTGACCGCGACGGTGCTGGACTCGGCCGACGACCGGTTCGCCGGGGTGGCCTCGGGGGTCAACAACGCCGTCGCCCGCGCCGCCGGCCTGCTCGCCGTGGCCGTGATCCCCGTCGCGGCCGGGATCGGCGGGGACGACTACACCGACCCCGACGCCTTCGGCGCCGGTTTCCGCACGGCCCTGCTGATCTGCGCCGGGCTGCTGGTGACCGGCGCGCTGGTCGCCGCCGTGTCCGTGCGGCGCCCGCTCGGCGGGGAGGGCGCCGGGCCGTCGCCGGAGGGCGTGCGGCTGGACGTCGAGCAGTGCCTGCACTGCGGGGTCAGCGCGCCGCCGCTGCACCCGCGCCCGCCCGCCGGCGCCACCGGGGACTCGATCGGCAGGACCCGGTGACCGCGGGTGGCGCACCCGACGTCCTCGGGCGGTCGACCGCGGGCGGCGGCAGCCTGCTGGCCCGCGTCGCGCCCCTGCGCCGCCGGCTGCGCACCGAGGCCGGGAGCGCGGGCCTGCTGCTGCTGGCCACGGTCGTCGCGCTGGTCTGGGCGAACTCCCCGCTCGGCGACAGCTACACGGCCTTCTGGCACACCGAGCTCGCCGTGCGGGTGGGCGGCGCGGAGCTGTCGCTGGACCTGCAGCACTGGGTCAACGACGGGCTGATGGCGTTCTTCTTCTTCGTCGTCGGCCTGGAGATCAAGCGCGAGCTGGTCATGGGGGAGCTCACCGACCGGCACCGCGCCGCGGTCCCCGCGCTGGCCGCCCTGACCGGCCTGGTCGTGCCCGCCCTGGTCTACGTCGCGTTCAACCTGGGCAGCGACGCCGTCGGCGCCTGGGGCGTGGTCATCTCCACCGACACCGCGTTCCTCCTCGGGATCCTCGCGCTGGTCGGTCCCGCGTGCCCGGTGCAGCTGCGGCTGTTCCTGCTCACCCTGGCCATCGCCGACGACGTCGGGGCGCTCGGGGTGATCGCCGTCTTCTACACCGACGACCTGCGGCTGGTCCCGCTCGGCCTGGCCGTCCTGGGGCTGGCGCTGATGGTCGGGCTGCGCCGGCTCGACGTGTGGCGCGGCCCCGCCTACCTGGTGCTCGGCACCGGCGTGTGGGTCGCCACCTACCTCTCCGGCGTCCACCCGACCCTCGCCGGTGTGGTCATCGCCCTGGTCACCCCGGCCTACCCGGCCCGGCGGGAGGAGGTCGCCGACGCCGCCCGGCGGGCGCGGTCCTACCAGCAGTCACCCAACCCCGAGTTCGCCCGCGCCGCCCGGCTGTCGATCGACCGGTCGGTGTCGGCGAGCGAGCGCCTGCAGCAGCTGTGGCAGCCGTGGACGTCCTTCGTCATCGTCCCCGTGTTCGCCCTGGCCAACGCCGGCGTCGCGCTCACCGCCGAGACGCTGCGGGCCGCGGCGACCTCACCGGTGACGCTCGGCGTGGTCGCGGGTCTGGTCCTCGGCAAGGTGGCCGGCATCCTGCTGGGCACGTCGCTGGCGGTGCGGCTGCGACTGGGCTCCCTCGCGCCGGGGCTGACCGGCTCGCAGCTGGCCGGCGGTGCCGCCCTGTCGGGCATCGGCTTCACCATCTCGCTGTTCATCGTCGACCTCGCCCTCGACGGGGACCCGGTCGCGGCCGACCAGGCGCGGGTCGGCGTCCTCGTCGCGTCGCTGCTGGCAGGGCTGCTGGGGTGGGGCCTGTTCCGGCTGGCCGACCGGCGCCGTCCGCCCGACGCCGCCGGCGGGCCGGTGTGGCTGGACCCGCCGGTCGACCCGGCCCGCGACCACGTCCGCGGACGGGTCGACGCGCCGCTCACCCTCGTCGAGTACAGCGACTTCGAGTGCCCGTTCTGCGGCCGGGCGACGGGCGTGGTCGACGAGCTGCGCGAGCGGTTCGGGGACCGGCTGCGCTACGTCTTCCGGCACGTGCCGCTGGTCGACGTGCACCCGCACGCCCGGCTGGCCGCCGAGGCGTCGGAGGCAGCCGCGGCGCAGGGCCGCTTCTGGGAGATGCACGACCGGCTGTTCGCCCACCAGGACGGGCTGACCCCGGTCGCGCTGCTGGAGCACGCCGCCGCCGTCGGCCTCGACGTGCCGCGCTTCGCCCGCGACCTGGGGGCGAGCCGCTTCGCCCGGCGCGTGGAGGAGGACGTCGAGTCCGCCGAGGCCAGCGGCGTCACGGGCACCCCGACGTTCTTCGTCGGCGGCCGCCGGCACCGCGGCCCCTACGACGCCGACACCCTCGCCGCCGCGCTGCTCGCGGGCGAGGGGGCCTCCGGTGCGACGGCGGCACCGGCGCACCGGCCGGTCGACCCGCGGGTGCTGCCGGCGCTCGGCCCGCGCCGCGGCGTGGACGGCCGGGCCCCCGGGACCGACCCGGCAGCCGCCCCGGAGCCCCTGCCGCCGGACCTGCCGGAGACCCCCGACCGGCTCGGCGCCTTCCCGCGCCTGACCGAGGCGCAGGTGCGCCTGCTCGACGGGTACGGGTCGCGCAGCCGGCGGCAGCCCGGCGAGACGCTGTTCCGCGAGGGCGACCCGGGCTACGACCTCCCGGTCGTCCTGTCGGGCGCGGTGGCCGTGGTCGAGGCCCTCGGCCGCCCCGGGCAGCGGGTGGTCTCCGTCCACGGGGAGCGCCGCTTCCTCGGGGAGCTCGACCTGTTCAGCGACCGCCCGGCGTTCCTGACCGCCGTCGTCCTGCGGCCGGCCGAGGTGCTCACCGTCCCGCGCGGCCGCGTGAAGGCGGCCTTCGCCGCCGACCGTGACCTCGCCGACGTCGTCCTGCGCGCGTTCCTCGTCCGCCGCTCGATGCTGCTGGAGATGGCCGCGGACCTGCGGGTGGTCGGCCGGGCGGGCTCGCCCGACACCGATCGGCTGCGCCGCTTCGCCCTCGACCGGGGGCTGGTCGCCGCCGTCGTGGACGTCGACGGCGACGACGACGCCCCCGCCCTCCTGGCCGAGCTCGGCGTCGCCGAGGAGGACCTGCCGGTGGTGGTGTGGCGCTCCGAGCGCGTGCTGCGCAACCCCACCGACGCCGAGCTGTCCGCGCTCGACGCGGTGCCGCCGTCCTCCGGGACAGGCGAGCGGCCGGCGCCGCGGCTCCCAGAGCTCCAGGAGGACACGTGACCACGACCGCCGAGAACACGGCCGGGACCGGCGGGCGGGCCCGACCCGTGCTGCTGACCGTCGACGACGACCCCGGGGTCTCCCGGGCGGTGGCCCGCGACCTGCGCCGGCGCTACGGCGAGCGCTACCGCGTGGTGCGCGCGTCCTCCGGCGAGGAGGCGCTCGCCGCGCTGCGCGAGCTCAAGCTGCGCGGGGACGCCGTCGTGGCGGTGCTGGCCGACTACCGGATGCCGCAGATGAACGGCATCGAGTTCCTCGAGCAGGCGATGGACCTGTTCCCGCGGGCCCGGCGGGCGCTGCTCACCGCCTACGCCGACACCGACGCGGCGATCCAGGCGATCAACCTCGTCGACGTCGACCACTACCTGCTCAAGCCGTGGGAGCCGCCGGAGGAGAAGCTCTACCCGGTCGTGGACGCCATGGTGGAGATGTGGCTGGCCAGCCCGGAGGCCGCCGTGCAGGACGTCCGGATCGTCGGGCACCACTGGTCGGCGCCGTCGTTCGCCGTCCGCGACTTCCTCGCCCGCAACGCCGTCCCCTACCGCTGGTACAGCGCGGAGGAACCCGAGGGCCGCCGGCTGCTCGACGCGGCCGGCGCCGGGCCGGACGACGTCCCGGTCGTGGTGCCGCCGGGCGGGCGGCCGCTGGTCGCGCCCACCGAGGCGGAACTGGCGGCCGCGGTCGGGCTCACCGTCGAGCCCAGCGCCGAGTTCTACGACCTGGTCGTGGTCGGCGGGGGCCCGGCCGGCCTGGGCGCGGCGGTCTACGGGGCGTCGGAGGGGCTGCGGACCGTGCTGGTCGAGCGGCAGGCCACCGGCGGGCAGGCCGGGCAGAGCAGCCGGATCGAGAACTACCTGGGCTTCCCCGACGGGGTGTCCGGGGGGCAGCTGGCCGACCGGGCCCGGCGCCAGGCCGCCAAGTTCGGTGCCGAGGTGCTCACCGCCCGCAAGGTGGCCGCGCTCGACACGCAGGGTCCGGCGCGGGTGGTGCGCTTCGCCGACGGCGGCTGCATCGCCGCGCACGCGGTCGTCCTCGCCACCGGGGTGTCCTACCGGAAGCTGGAGGCCGAGGGCGCCGACGGGTTCACCGGCCGCGGGGTCTACTACGGGTCGGCGATCACCGAGGCGGCGTCCTGCGCCGGCGAGGACGTCTACGTCGTGGGCGGCGCCAACTCCGCGGGGCAGTCGGCGGTGTTCTTCGCCCGGCACGCCCGGTCGGTCACCCTGCTGGTGCGCGGCCCGTCGCTGGAGGCGTCGATGTCGCACTACCTCGTGCAGCAGCTCGCCGCGATCCCGAACGTCGCCGTCCGCACCGGCACCACCGTGGTGGCGGCGCGGGGTGGCGACCACCTGGAGGAGCTCGACCTGCGCGACGCCACCGGCGCGGTGGAGACGGTGCCGTCGTCACACCTGTTCGTCTTCATCGGCGCGGCGCCGCGGACGGAGTGGCTCGACGGCGTCGTGGCCCGCGACGGCCTCGGCTTCCTGCCGACCGGGCCGGACCTGCTCGTCGACGGCGCCCGCCCGCCGGGGTGGCGGCTGGAGCGGGACCCCTACCTCCTGGAGTCCAGCGTCCCCGGGGTGTTCGTGGCCGGCGACGTCCGCGCGCAGTCGGTGAAGCGGGTGGCCTCCGCCGTCGGCGAGGGCGCGATGGCGGTCACGCTGGTGCACCGGTACCTGGGGGAGCGGTGACGGCGACCGGCGCGGACGCGCCCGCCCGGCTGTCCCCGGACCGGCTGCGCGAGCTGTTCCTGTTCGCCGACCTCGACGACGCCCAGCTGGCCTGGGTGGCGGGGGCCGGCGACGTGGTCGCCCACCCCGCCGGCAGCGAGGTCTCCGTCGAGGGGGAGCCGGCCCGGTGCTTCCACGTGCTGCTGTCCGGGACGCTGAGCATGGTCCGCCGCGTCGGCCGCGACGAGGTCGAGACGGTGCGGACCGACAGCCCGGGCGTCTACAGCGGCGCCGTCCAGTTCTACCTGGGCGACCAGATCGACCAAGTCTACCCGGCCACGGTGCGGGCGGTCACCGACTGCACCTTCCTCGCGCTGCCCGCAGAGGAGTTCGCCGCGGTGTTCCGCCGCTGGTACCCCATGGCCGTCCACCTGCTCCAGGGGTTGTTCGTGGGCGCCCGGAACTCCCAGGAGCTGGTCGGCCAGCGGGAGCGGTTGCTGGCCCTGGGGAAGCTGACGGCCGGGCTGACCCACGAGCTGAACAACCCGGCCGCCGCGGCCTCGCGGGCGACGTCGGCGCTGCGTGAGCGGGTGGCCGGGATGCGGCACAAGCTGGCACTGCTGGCGGAAGGCCGGGTCGACGGCGCGCGGCTGCGCGAGCTGACCGAGCTGCAGGAGCGCTTCGTCGCCCGCATCGGCACCGCCGCCGAGCTGACCGCGCTGGAGCGGTCGGACCGGGAGGACGAGCTCGGGGACTGGCTCGAGGACCACGACGTCGACCGGCCGTGGGAGCTCGCGGCGGTGTTCGTCCCGGCCGGCCTGGACGTCGAGTGCCTGCAGCAGGTCGCCGACGCCGTCGGCGAGGACTTCCTCGAGCCGGCGCTGCGCTGGCTGGCCTACACGGTGGAGACCGAGCTGCTGCTCGGCGAGATCGTCGAGAGCACCGCCCGGATCTCGCACCTGGTTGGTGCGGCCAAGCAGTACTCGCAGCTGGACCGCGCACCGCACCAGCCGACCGACCTGCACGCCGGCCTGGATGCCACGCTGGTGATGCTGAGCGCCAAGACCGGCCCGGGGATCCGGGTGGTCAAGGAGTACGACCGCGGCCTGCCGCTGGTGCCGGCGTACGCCGCAGAGCTCAACCAGGTGTGGACCAACCTGATCGACAACGCCCTCGACGCCATGGACGGCTCCGGCACGCTCACCCTGCGCACCGCGAGAGCTGGCGAGTCCGCCGTCGTCGAGGTGGCCGACACCGGCCCGGGCATCCCCGAGGAGGTGCGCCGGCGGGTGTTCGAGCCGTTCTTCACCACCAAAGCGGTGGGCCAGGGAACCGGACTCGGGCTCGACGTCGCCTGGCGGATCGTCACCGGCCGGCACGGCGGGGCGCTCGAGGTCCGCTCCGTCCCGGGCGACACCCGGTTCGTCGTGCGGCTGCCGCTCACGGAGGTCGCGCCGCCCGCCTGATGCCCGACGCCGGTCACGTGACTCGCGGAGGTTCCTCCGCGTGGAGCAGCTCGGAAGTCCTCGACCGGCCCTCGGGGGCGCTGGTCAGCCGGTCGAGGACCTCGATCCACGCCCGCCGGACGCCGACGGGCTGGTCCTCGACCAGGGAGCTCAGGTGGGAGGGGTGCAGGCACCCGCCGTGGACGACCGAGTCGAAGGCGAGGCGGAGCACGAGGCTGTGGACCTGGTCGTGCGCCAGTCCCACGTCGGTCAGAGGCTGCAGGATCCATCGTTGCTGCGTCGACAGCTCGCTCACGGAACGCCTTCGTGCGGAGGCGGCGTTCCGGATGCACGCGGCTGGGCTGTGTCCACGGTCTGCCCATGGCGGGGGCCATCGCGACGGACGAGGCGCATGACAGATGCCGCCGTCGCAGCCAACTCCGTCGGGGCGGGGACCCGTTCGTGTGTCCCTGATGTCGGTCAGTCGAAGGATCACGCTTGCTCCACCACCCGCGGAAGAGAAGCCTCGCAGCGTTGAGCGGGGGCGGGCAGCCGGTAGGAGGGCGCCATGCCGCACCGGAACGAGACCATGCTGCGTGATCTCTATGCGGCTTCGGCCGGAGGTGACGTGCAGCGGATCCGGCAACTCATGCACCCGGACATCGTCTGGCACGTGCCCGGGCACAACATCCTGGCGGGGGAGTACAAGGGCATCGACGAGGTCCTGGGTCTGTTCGGCCGGCTGGCGTCGTGACCGATGGCACGTTCCGTTCGGAGTTGCACGACGTCGTGGCCAGCGACGAGCACGTGGTCGGACTCCACACCGAGCGGGAGGAGCGAGCCGGGCGCTCATTGAGTGCTCGTCTGGCTCTGATCGGGCACGTGCGCGAGGGACGGTTGGTCGAGGTCCGGGAGGGCCACACGGACGCCGCGAGCTACGACGTCTTCTGGTCAGCCTGAACCGGGCATTTGCATCGGCGTCCACGGAGATGTTGCATGAGCAGGTCTTCGGGCTCTGTCCGCAGCTCTGCGGTGCAGCTGCACCAGCTCGTTCTGCTCGCTGCTGCTGGTTCGGTCGTCGCTGATGCCGGTCGTCGATGCGGCCTGTCGCCAACAGAATGGCAGCAGGGAGTTCGGCCCGGATTCAGGTCTCCTCGGCGGGCCACCCGGAAGGCTTTACGCCGGAACTCCGGCGGCAACTTCCTCAGCACAGCGACATCCTGTCTGCGGCCCTCGTCCCACGGACAGATGTCAACAGAGGGTGCAGCTGTCTCGTCCGACTCCTGACGAGACCTGCTCCTCTCGAATGGATGGCGTCTCGGCTGACCGGTTCAGTATTGAGCCGCCGGAGCATCGGGTGGCGCGTCTTGGCCGGGAGGAAGGTCGGGGCAGGTGCGCTCGTATGCGATCCCTGGCAGTAGCTGCTCCCATTCGGTCATGGACAGGTTGCGGTTGACCAGTCCACAACCGGCCGAGAGCCAGGACTCGAAGAACGGGTTCCACAGCCGCGCGGTCCCATCTGCGCTGGTGGTGGCCAGCAGCTGCCCGTCCGGGCTGAACGCCACTGAATAGACTCTGTCGGTGTGGCCGGTCAGCGGCGGACCGTGTGGTCGGCCCGTGGCCACGTCCCACAGTCGCACCGTCTGGTCTGGGCTCGTGGTGGCCAGCAGCCGTCCGTCTGGGCTGAACGCCACGCCCTCCACCCAGTCGGTGTGCCCGATCAGCGGCTCGCCGTGCGGCTGGCCGGTCGCCACGTTCCACAACTGCACTGTGTAATCCCCGTTGGCGGTGGCCAGCAGCTGCCCGTCCGGGCTGAACGTCACCCCGTTCACCGCGTTGTCGCTTGGTGCGGGCAGCGGCTGCCCGTGCAGCTGGCCGGTGGCTACGTCCCACATCCGCGCCGTGCCATCCTGGCCGGCGGTGGCCAGCAGTTGTCCGTCCGGGCTGAACGCCACTCCGGACACCGCGTCGTCGTGACCGGTCAGCGGCTGTCCAAGCGGTTGGCCGGTGACCACGTCCCACAGCTGGACCGTGGTCTCCGCGGTGACCGTGGCCAGCAGCCGTCCGTCCGGGCTGAACGCCACCTCGTCATCCGCGTCGGCGGTCGGCCCGGTCAGCGGCGGGCCGTGCGGTTGCCCGGTGGCAACGTTCCAGAACCGCAATGTGGCATCCGCGCCGATGGTGGCCAGCAGCTGCCCGTCCGGGGTGAACGCCACCCCGTTCACCCCGTCGGTGTGGCCGGTGAGCGGGGCGCTGTGCGGCCGGCCGGTACTCACGTCCCACAACCGCGATGTGCCATCCCCGCTGGTGGTGGCCAGCAGCCTGCCGTCCGGGCTGAATGCCACGCCGAAGGTCTCGTCGGTGTGGCCGGTCAGCGGCCGGCTGATGGAGAACGTCTCGGCGACCTGCCACAACCGCGCTGTGCCATCGTTGCTCGCGCTGGCTAGCAGCTGCCCGTCCGGGCTGAACGCCACTCCCACCACAGCGTTCGTGTGGCCGGGAAGCGGCTCACCGTGCGGCCGGCCGGTGGCCACGTCCCACAGCCGCACCGAGTTCTCCTGGCCTCCGTGGGCGGTGGCCAGAAGTTGTCCGTCGGGGCTGAACGTCACACAGCTCACGAAGCCGGGTCGCCCGGTGAGCGGCTGCCCGTGGGGGTGGCCGGTGGCTACGTCCCACAGCCGCGCCGTGCCATCCTGGCTACCGCTGGCCAGCTGGCTGCCGTCCGGGCTGAACGCCAAGCAGTTGACCTTGTCGGTGTGGCCGGTCAGCGGCTGCCCTTGGGGTTCGCCAGTGGCCACGTCCCACAACCGCACCGTTTGATCTGCGTCGGCGGTGGCCAGCAGGCTGCCATCCGGGCTGAACGCCACGTCCCCGACCCAGTCGGTGTGGCCGGTGAGGGGGGTGCCGTGGGGGTGGCCGGTGGCCACGTCCCACAGCCGCACCGTGCCATCCTCGCTGGTGGTGGCCAGCAGGCTGCCGTCTGGGCTGAACGCCGCCCGGTTGACCCAGTCGGTGTGGCCGGTGAGGGGGGTGCCGTGGGGGTGGCCGGTGGCCACGTCCCACAGCCGCACCGAGTCTTCCTCGCCCCCGCCGGCGGCGGCCAGCAGCCGCCCGTCCGGACTGAACGCCACCCAGTCCACCCAGTCGGTGTGGCCGGTGAGCGGCTCACCGTGCGGCCGGCCGGTGGCCACGTCCCACAGCCGCACCGTGCCATCCTCGCTGGTGGTGGCCAGCAGGCTGCCGTCCGGGCTGAACGCCATCCAGTTCACCCAGTCGGTGTGGCCGGTGAGGGGGCCGCCGTGGGGGTGGCCGGTGGCGGCGTCCCACAGGCGCACCGTCTGATCATCACTGAGCGAGGCCAGCAGCCGGCCGTCCGGGCTGAAGACCACCTCGAAGACCGCGTCGGTGTGACCGGTGAGCTGCCGTGATGTGTGGTTCACCCGGCCCAGTCCGGTGATGAGCCCGGCCGAGGGCTCCGGAGAGTGGTCGCGGGCCAGGCTCAAGCTCTGCAGGCCGGCCAGGATTGCGGTGTCCGGCCGGGTGTCGGCCAGTTCCTCCGCTTCACCGGCCAGCTGCCGGGACAGCGCCAGGCGGGTCTGTGCTTGGGCTGTCTGGGTCTGCTCCTGGGCGGTCTGGCTCGCGTTGACGGCGAGCCCGCCGGCGACCAGCGCGGCGACCAGTAAGAGCGCGAGGCTCATGGCCAGCGCACGGAGCCGTCGGACGGACCGGCGGGTGGCCTCCAGCTCATGGCTGGCCAGTCCTCGGCTCGCCACGAGGAACTGTCGTTCCAGCGGGCCGAGCTCTCCGGGATGCTCGTTGGCCCAGTGGTCGATCGTGGCCAGCCGCCCGCCGCGCAGCAGATAGGACTCCTCGCGCCCACCGTGCTGCCAGTCGGCGGCCAGCCGCTCCAGTTCCGAACGCAGCCGCAGCTGGCTCCGGTCGGCATCGATGGCCTCGCGCAGCCGTGGCCACTGCCGCAGCAGCGCCTCATGCGCGACCTCCACCACCGCCTCTCCAGCCGGATCGGCGGGGTCCTGGCTGCTGACCAGCAGCCGCGCGTCGACGAAGGCGTCGACGACTAGCTGTTCATCGCCGCTGAACGCCGTGCGCCGCACCCGTCGGCGGGTGGGCGGGTCGTCGTCGGTCACCGAGGCCAGTCGCATCAGCGTGGGCAGCACCAGGTGGCCCAGGCCTCGACGGTCCAGCTCCTCGGTGAGTCGGTCGGCGTGGGAGCGCAGGGCGCCGACCACCCCGCCGATGGCCTCGTAGTCTGCCGCGGTGACGGTCGCCTCAGGCCCGGCCCGCTGGTAGAGCTGGTTCAGGGTGTAGCCCAGCAGTGGCAGCGCGTCCCCGCCAGCAGTGTCCTCCACCATCCGCTCGACCAGGCCAGGGGCGAACTCCAGGCCGGCTCCTCGAGCCGGGCGGGCGATCACCTCGGCCAGCCGGCCCCGGCTCAACGGCTCGATGATCAGCGGGTCGTCCACTGTCTCGGCCAACCCGGCCCGCTCAGGAGCGGTGCTGAGGAACTCCGAGCGGACCGTGGCCACCGCCCACACCGGGCTGTCCTCGTGCAGCGCGCCGCCCAGCAGCTGCAGAAAGGCCTGCTGCTCGCGGGTCCCGGTGCGGGTCAGCAGCTCCTCGGCCTGGTCGATGACCAGCAGGACACTCGGTCGCCCGCCGCCATTGACGCCGAGGTCGGCCAGTTGGCCGGTCAGCTGCACCAGCCCCGCCGAGCCTCGGTGCAGCGTGGCGACCACTTCCTCGGTCGGGCGCGGTCGGCCGCGCGCGGCGAAGGCTCGCGAGAGGCATCCGGCCAGGGCGGTGGTGGGATGCCGGCCGGGCCGCAGCGGCGGCACCACCAGCCAGCGCTCCGGCATCCGGGTCAGCCGGGGCAGTAGCCCGGCGTGCAGCAGCGACGACTTACCGCTGCCCGACGGGCCGACCACGGCCACGAACCGGCCCGGGCCGCGCTGCAGGGTCGGGGTGAGCAGCTCCATCAACCGGTGGGTCTCGGTCTGGCGGCCGAAGAACACCGCGGCATCCTCTTGGGCAAAGGGGACCAGGCCCGGATACGGCGACCGGCCCGGCTCCAAGGCGAAGGAGTCAGCCGGATCCAACCCGGCCGACCGCAGTCCGGCCAGCAGCCGGATCAGCCCTGGCTCGGGGTCGGTCAGGTCGGTCAGGTCGGTCCACTGCACGTCGGCCAGCAGCGGCAAGTCCACCCCGGCCCGCAACCGCACCGGGAACACTGGATGCGCCAGCGACCGAGCCAGGCTCAACTCGGCAAAACACCACCGTGAAGCGACCGATGCCTCGTTGGCCAAGAACACGACCGCGTCGGTGCGGCGCAACGCTGCGTACAGCTCCCGCTCCCAGTTTCGCCCCGCAACAACGCCCTGCTCGGGGTTGAAGTCGACGAACATTGCGGCGAAGCCAGCGGCCTGTAGCCGCTCGACCACCCGCGCGGTGACGGCTTGGTCCCCGCTGCTGTGACTGATGAACACCGAGGCCATGACCCGCCCTTCACCGGCGCGTCGTCACGGTCACCTCGACGTCGCTTGGCCAGGCGACCTGGATGGTCAGCCAGCTAACTCACACGGCGGACAGCCAGCAAGACCCGCAGTTGCGGATCTCGCGACCCTCCCGGTCAGCTGGCCCATCCCTCGCGATCTACGCCGATCCCCAAGCGCCGGCCGCAGCCCGGCCGGCTGGCCGCCCCGGCACTGAAGCCTGGCTCCTCCACGACGAAGCGGTCCAGCGGATGCTTGGTCACGCCTCCGCAGCGATGACCCTCAACGTCTCCTTCGGCGAACGCGTGAATGCCGCCCACGAGGCCCTTGTCACCAATCATCACGGTGCGTAGTGAGGATGCACCGTGTAGGCACGGGCCCCATCGTCAAGATCGACGATCGATACACGAGCTCGAACTGGGTGGATACCGGTGGGGCGGGTGGGGCTCGAACTCACGACCCAGGGACTATGAGTGCCCGTGCGCTGTGCGCTGTGCTCACCTGCATCGATGCAGCACCGGCCGGTGGGGCTGCCGGATGGATGGCGGGACGGTGACGGAGCGGTGACGCCGCTGCTCCTACGGTGCACGGCCACGGACCCACGATGCAAACCCGGAGTTCGCGATGATGCCGTGGCGCGTGCGCAGAGACTTCTGGAACCTGCTGGCGATCCTCAAGTACCGCACCAACCGGCCGGCGACGATCCCGGTCCCCGTTGACGAGGGACAGCGGATCGGTGACGTCAGCTTCGCGAGCCAGTTCCCTGGAATCCCGATCCACAACATCCGGGTGGCAGACCGGGTCCCGGCCGACGAGGCATCCCGACTCAAGTACTACTTCTACGAGTTCCAGGTGGCCATGTACCGCCTGTTCTCGCCGATGCACCCCGATCTGCCCAGCATCGACGAGGACCCGCGCAAGGCCGTGCTCGCGGCCTACACGCGCCTGCATCGACGCCTCTTCCCGGCTCCGCAGCTGCCGGAGGAGTACGAGGGCGAGGTCGATCTCGGCCATCTGGCAGTGGCGGGACCGTATGCGGGCTACCTCGAGCGAGCCCCCGAAGGGGGGTACCACTGGGATCTCCGGCACCTGGCGCGCTACGAGCACCACCGCGGACTGCGCTCGCTGGGCGTGCGCGTCCTGTTCCGGCCGGATGAGCAGGTATCGGGGCTGCGAGCGGTCGAGATCGACTGTGAACTCGGGCAGTGCAGACCGGGCGACCCTGACTGGGGGCTCGCGAAGAAGATCGCGCTCTGCGCGGTCACGAACCACGTGTCCCTCGTCCGCCACTTCAACTGGGTCCATCTCGCAGCCGGTGGACCCTTCGCCATCGCCACCCGCAACTGCCTGGGAGCCGACCATCCGCTGCGCCGGTTGTTGTGGCCTCACATGTTCGGCACGCAATACAGCAACCAGATCGCCACCAAGGGCCAGATGGCCCGGGGTGGCGATTTCGAGACGATTTTCAGCTTCACCCACGCCGGCATGTGCAAGCTGTACGAGGACAGTTACAGCGAGTACGACATCGTCGTCCTGGACCCGGCTCGGGACGCCGAACGCCGGGGGATCCGGAATGCCGGGTTCGACACACCCGCCCTCCTCAACCAGGAGGCGCTCTTCGACGTCATGCACGCGCACACCTCGCGCTACATGGCCTCGTACTACTCCTCCGACGACGACCTGCGGGCCGACGCGGCGGCGGTCGACTGGATGGCTTCCCTGGATCGGCTGGTGCCCAACGGGATCCGCGGACTCAGCGGCCCGGTCGTCACGATCGGTGGCACGGCCCGGATGATCGCGGCCCTGCTCTACCTCGCCACGGTCCAGCACGAGGTCCTCGGCACCGGCCTCTGGAACTACCAGATGTGGACCCACGTGCAGCCGGTCAGGGTCTACGAGGACATGGAACGCGAACCGGTCGACGTCTACCAGCGCCTGGTCAACGCCAACTTCAACCTGAACGTGAGGCGTGCCCCGCTCCTCCAGGACTTCAGTTACCTGGCCTTGGACGCACGAGGGGCGGACGCCTTCCGCACCTTCAAGAAGGACCTGGAGGCCCTGCAGAACCGGCTCGAGGCGGAGCCCTTCACCCACTGGAAGGTGTATCCCAGGAAACTGGAAGCCAACATCAATGCCTGACGCGATGGAACCGGCCTCGGGGCGGCAGCCCTCGCGTCGTTTCCGGACGTCAGCACGGCCCGAGCAGAGCGACTTCGACCACGTCGTCGTTGGCTCGGGCGCCGGAGGCGGTCCTGTGGCGGCCGATCTGGCCGAGGCCGGCCACCGGGTCCTGCTGGAGGCCGGATTCGCTCCGAGGCCGATCAGTGCCGACCTGTTCCTCCTGCAGGGTGCGGACCTGGACCGGCCGCTGCGCTCGGCGGTTGTCATCCACGCCAGCGACACAGCCACCGTCCTCTCGCTGTGGCGGCGACGGCAGCTGGCTCCGGCCGTGGCGCGGCCGCTCGCGCTGATCCGGCCTCGATCCGGTCCTGGCCTCGACCGCCTCCCCCGGGCCGGTCGTGACCGCGCTTTCGGCACCGTCCGCCGACGTCCCACCGGCCGCACGTCACCCAGGAGATCCGATGAGCACCGACACCTCAGGTCCGGCCGGCACCCGCACCGCAGGCGCCCCCGCCGTTCCGCGGCCCCGGGCCGCCCCCACCGGCGGACCGCCGGCTGTGCCCGCTTCGGCGGGACCGCGGCCGGTCCCCGGGTCCGACTACCGGCGGACGCTGTTGTGGCGGGTCTACGACGGGGTGGCCCAGCTGGTCGACCACCGGGTGGGCTGGGACCGGCTGCCGCGCAGCCTGGGCCTGGCCGTCCTGGGCGGGCTCCGCAACATCCTGCGACGGGAAAACCTGTCCGACCCCTCGTCCCGGGTACCGGTCGTCGACGCCTCTCCTGTACCACCGCGCACCCCGCAGCACCTGGTGGCCCGAAGCGTCGACGGCTCGTACAACGACCTCGACCACCCGGACATGGGCATGGCCGGTGCCCGTTTCGGTCGCAACATCCCCCTCGACAACGTGCTCCCGGTGACCGACGACGAGCTGCTCCGGCCCAGCCCGCGTGAGGTCAGCCGCCGACTGCTCACCCGGACGACCTTCCAGCCGGCCGAGACGGTCAACACCCTGGCTGCCGCCTGGTTGCAGTTCATGATCCGTGACTGGTTCAGCCACGGGCAGGGGGACACGTCGAGGCTGGTGGAGATCCCGCTCGAGCCCGGTGACACCTGGTGGGAGGACCCGATGCGGATCCCGCGGATCCACACCGACCCCACCAGGCCGGCCGATGCTGACGGCCCGGTGACCTCGATCAACGAGGTGAGCCACTGGTGGGACGGCTCCTCGCTGTACGGCACGACTCCGGAAGAGCAGCAGCGCGTGCGGACAGGCAGCGACGGCAAGCTCCACCTGACCGAGGACGGGACGATCCCGCTGCCCGAGGACCCGGCGATCGACCCGACCCGCGTTCCGGGTTGGTGGACCGGTCTGGGCATGTTCGCCACGCTGTTCGTGCGAGAGCACAACGCCGTCTGCGACCGGTTGAGGGCCGAGTACCCGGACTGGGACGACGAGGAGCTGTTCCAGCGGGCCCGGTTGGTGGTCTCGGCGCTGCTCGCGAAGATCCACACGGTCGAGTGGACGCCGGCCATCACCAGCCACCCCACCGCGGTCTCCGCCCTGCGGATCAACTGGTTCGGCATCGCGGGGGAGCGGATCGCCCGGACGTTCGGGCGGCTGAGTGGCAGTGAGGTCGTCAGCGGGATCCCCGGGGCAGGGACCGCGCACTACGGCGTGCCGTTCTCGCTCACCGAGGAGTTCGCCAGCGTCTACCGCATGCACCCGCTGCTGCCCGACGACTTCGACATCCGGACGGCCGACGGTGACCGCCCACTGGCCCTGCTGGCCTTTCCCGCGCTCGCCGGCCCCCACTCCCGCGAGATCACGGACAGGTTCGCCCTGGGGGACCTGTTCTACTCGTTCGGGACCACGCACCCGGGTGCGATCGTGCTGCGGAACTTCCCGCGCTCGCTGCAGTCGTTCGAGCGGCCCGACGGCAAGGTCATCGACCTGGCCGCGACCGACATCCTGCGCATCCGAGAACTGGGCGTGCCTCGCTACTGCCAGTTCCGACGGCTGATGCACCTCGCGGCGCCCCGCAGCTTCGCCGAGCTCACCGACGACGCCGGGCTCGCCGCCGACCTGGAGGACCTGTACGGCGACGTCGAACGGGTCGACCTGATGGTGGGCCTGTTCGCCGAGAGACGGCCGGCCGGGTTCGCCTTCAGCGACACGGCGTTCCGCATCTTCATCCTGATGGCGTCGCGGCGACTCAACAGCGACCGGTTCTTCACCCGCGACTTCCGTCCGGAGATCTACTCGCCTGCCGGACTGGCGTGGGTGCGGGACAACGACATGCGCACCGTCCTGCTGCGGCACCTGCCCCAGCTGCGGCCGGCTCTCCGCGGCGTCGACAACGCCTTCGCTCCTTGGACGCGAACCAGCGCCTGACCCCCCTGGCTCCGAGGCGCCGTGGAGGCAGCAGCTCCGCTGGCATCGTCTGGCGCCTCGTGATCCGGTGTGGCGCTGTCCGGCCGCCTGGGCCGGATCGTCGCCGCGGGGCCGGTCGGCGGGGTCGCGGATCGCGTCACCGTGCCCGATGTCGAGTACGCCGACCTGACCTTGGCCATGCGCACCGGCGAGAGCATGGAGCGTTGCCGATACCACCTCGGCGATCAGTCGGCGCACCACTCCGCGCCAGCGACAGCACTGCCCTGCTCGGGGAGTCAGTTTGTCTATCCTCTTGTGGACGAGCTGACCTGAGAGGCGTTGATCAGCAGGAGGCCGGGGGAAGTGGCCGACGAGCTCACCTTGGTGCAGCCTTCCCGGCTGGAGGATGTCGGGCTCCCTACCGGCACGGTCACGTTCGTGTTCACCGACATCGCCGGTTCGACGCGGATACTGCGGAAGGCCGGGCGCAACTACGCGGACGCTCTTGCGGACCACCATCGTCTGTTGCGGGGCGCCTTCTCCGCCCACGGTGGCCGGGAGGTCGATACCCAGGGCGACGCGTTCTTCGTGGCCTTTCCCTCTGCCGGGCAGGCGGTGGCGGCCGTGGCTCAGGCGCAGCAGTCCCTGGCGGCTCACCGGTGGCCTGCTGGGGTGTGCGTGCGGGTGCGGATGGGTCTGCATTCCGGAGAGGCCACCGTTGCTGGGGAGAGCTACGTCGGCTTGGCTGTGCACCGGGCGGCCCGGATCGCTGCAACGGCTTCCGGCGGTCAGGTCGTGCTGTCGGAGGTGACCGCAGCCCTCGTCGGCGAGCAGCTACCGGGCGGCACTTCCCTACGCAACCTCGGGGAGCACCGCCTCAAGGACTTTCCGCGTCCGGCCGCGCTGTACCAGCTAGACGTGGTCGGGTTACCCACGCGGTTCCCGCCGCTACGCACGGCTGCCCCCCGCAGTCGGGTGCCCGTCCCGACCGGCACGCTGCTGGGTCGCGACCGCGACCTCTCTGCCCTAGCTTCTCTGCTGACCGCGCCGGAGGTGCGGCTGATCACCGTGACCGGCCCGGGTGGGGTCGGCAAGACGAGGCTTGCTCTGGAGGCGGCGCAGGCCGTCACCGCGGACTTCCCCGGTGGAGCCGTGTTTGTCCCGCTGAGCGCCGTCACTGACCACCGGCTCGTGTTGCCCACGCTTGCCGATGCCCTCGGCGCCCGACGGGAGCGGGGCATTGAGATCTCCGATGCGGTGCGGGTAGCCCTGAGTGACGACCGGACGCTCGTGGTGTTGGACAACGCCGAACAGGTCGTCGAAGCCGGCGGCGAACTGGCGGCGCTCCTGGAGGCTGTTCCGGCCGTCGTCGCGCTGGTGACCAGTCGCCAGGTCCTCCGTCTGCGCTCGGAACGGCACTACTCTGTGGCCCCCTTGGCAGAGATGCCCGCGATGGCCCTGTTCGCCGAGCGCGCCGCTACGGTTCGTCCCGGCTTCACGCTCGACGCCGGCAATGCGGCCACGGTGGCGCAGATCTGCCGGCGCCTCGACGGCCTACCGCTGGGCATAGAGCTGGCCGCGGCTCGAATCCGACTGCTGCCGCCAGCCACGCTGCTCGCCCGGTTGTGCGAGCGGTTAGACGTGATCAGCGGCGGCCCCGTCGACCTACCGGCGCGTCAGCGCACGCTGCGGGCCACTATGGACTGGAGCCTTCATCTGCTCTCACCGCATCAAGAGGCTGTCTTCACCCGGCTCGCCGTGTTCTCCGGTGGGTGCACGTTGGCCGCGGCGGAGACCGTCTGTGGCAGGTCGGGCGAGCCCGCCGTCCTCGACGCCCTCTCCGCTTTGCTCGACGCGAGCCTGTTGGTGGACTCCGATGAAACCTCCGGGGAGCCACGGCTGCACATGCTCGAGACGGTGCGCGCTTTCGCGGTGGAGAGGCTGACCGCCTCTGCCGACCGAGCAGAAACCGAGCGGCGCCACACTGAGTGGGTGCTGGCGATGACGTCCTCGGGGATGACCGCTGGCACCCGCGGGTTCCGAGAGGCGCTCGAACGGCTGGACCGGGACCGGGCCAACATTCGTGCGGCTGTGCACCGAGCCATCGATGCTGCGGACGTCGAGACGGTCGCACTACTGATCCGAAACGCCTTTCCGTACTTGGTTCTCCGCGATGGCGTGCAGGAGGCCCTGGTATGGCTGGACCAGGTCTTGCCCCGGGCGACGGAAGCCTCGGCGGCAGGGCGTGCACGACTGCTTGTCCTGCGGGCGATCGTCGCGGGTAGTTTCGGCGACGTCGCCGCCGTTCGCCCGCTCATGGAGGAGAGCTGCAGGCTCCTTCCCAAGGACCACGAGGACGCCTACGACCGACTTGGTGTGGCCTGGGCCGGCCTGTATGCCGCCCTGGCAGACGGCTCGGTGGACGAAGCCTCCCGCCGCATCGAGGAGGCGGCCGCTCACGGCACCGCCCTCGGACAGGAGTTGCCGGCGCACGCCGCGATCGCGTTGGTGTTCATGGCACTGTTCCGAGCGACTCTTGCGCTGCTTCGCGGCGACCTCGAGGGGGCGGAACCGCACTACCGGGCTGCCGTAGAGCTGGCCGGCCGTCTGGGCGACGAGACCCTCATCGGCCTGGTCCTCGGCCTACGGGGGTTGGTTCAGCTGGCCCGCGGTGACGTTGTCGGCGGGCGGCGGTCGATCACCGACGCTGCGGCGGCTAATCGCAGTGGCGGTACCCCGTGGACCATGGCGAACTGTCTTGAGGGGCTGGCAGGGGTGGCCCTAGCCGACGGCCGTCCGGTCGAGGCAGCCCGAGCCCTGGCGGCAGCGGCCGCCGCCCGCCGCGACGTCGCTATGCCGTCCACCCCCGCTTTGCGACCGCTGGTGGACGATCTGGCCGCTAGGGTCAGGGAGCAGCTTGATGCCCAGTCCTATGAGGCGGCCTGTGCCGAGGGCAGACATCTGGGCCTTCGGCAGGCATTGGACCGCGCATTGGAGGAGCTTCCCGTTACTGACCACCATCCCGACGAGCCGGCCACTGATGACACCCAAACGGGCAGCCAGCGGCCAGGATGAGCCTGAACCGCCCTGGCGAGTCCGAAGACTCAGGGTGTTGAGACCTCGGGCGATTCCTATCCGCTTAGCGGCAAGCTTGGCGCGTGTCCGCAGAGAGGGGACGAATGGTAGGTGAGCCACAGCAGCGATCTGCGAATGATCGGCGACGTGCCGGTTGAAGCGAGCGGCTATGGGCGTCGCAATACCTACAGCCTTGTTGAAGAGGAAGAAGCCCGTAGCACCTTGACCGGGTGGCCACTGCTTCGCGAGCCTCTCGCCCATTTCTGCCTCGTTGATCGGCTTAAGCAGGCCGTTCTCGTCAGGGGGAGCCTGAGTTACTAGATCCCCCACGATCTGAAGTACGGTGGCCTCTTGCGTGCCTTGAGCGAATTGATTCACCTGCCGTTCCCTCCCATAGCAGAGCAGCTTGGCGGGCATCGGGTTGTACGTCCACGTGTCAGCAGCCTGGTCCCGTGTCCCGCCCCGGGTTCAGTGGAGGCTCGGAACTGACGCGGCGACGGTAGCCGCCGCGGTGTTGTGCCGGTAGAAGACGTCCTCGTGCTCGGCCGGTGGAACGAGGCTA
>NZ_JBFNXQ010000033.1:0-47863 GCF_041018925.1 Geodermatophilus maliterrae | reverse complement strand
GGAGGCAGCCGCGCAGGAGGCCGCCGAGGCCCCCGCCTCGTCGTCCGCGAGCTCGTCCGCCGCGGCTGCCGCCGGCTCGGGGACGGCGGCCACGGCCACCGCGCGCATCAGCAACAGCACCGGCCCTGTGCAGGCCGTGGTCCAGGCGGCCGCGAACGCCGTGGTCAGCAACGTGGCCGGCGCCGGCGGGATCACGCTCGGTGGCACCCGGGCCAGCGCCGCCGACCCGAACGGCCACCCGTCGGGCCTGGCGCTGGACTACATGGTCATGTCCGACACCGCGCTCGGGAACGCGATCGTGCAGTACCACGTCGCGCACTGGGACGAGCTCGGCGTCGACTACCTGATCTACCAGCAGGAGATGCTCAGCTCGCCCGGCGGCAGCTGGTCGCAGATGGCCGACCGCGGCAGCGCCACGGCCAACCACTTCGACCACGTGCACGTCAACTACGTGGGCTGACCCCGCCTGCGGGCCGGGCCCGACCGACCCCGGGACCGATCGGGCCACCGGTCTCGAGTGCTCGGCCTGACGATACGGTCGACGTCCGGACCGACCCCAGGAGGACGCCGGCATGGCGCCACCGAGCTCCGTCCCCACCGTGCTGACGGGCGTCCACGGCCGGGAGCACCCGGCCGACGTCGTGCGGGCCACGCCCGCCGGGGTCCCGGTGCACCCGGCCGGCACCTGCGACCCGCGGCCGCTTTCGGACGTCGAGCGCGCGCTGCTCCCGGGACCCGGCCTGCCGTGCGCGCGGGCGGGTGGCGCGGTCGTCCGTGGCTGAGCCGGCGCTCACCCTGCTGCGGCTCGGCGGCGTGGTGGTGGCCGGGTACGCCGGCGGCGGCGGGCTCGACCCGGCGCTGGCGCCGCGGCCGTACCTGCACCCGGTCCGCACCCTCGACGGCCGGACGGTGACCGACGCCCAGCCCCCCGACCACCCCTGGCACCTCGGCGTCTCGATCGGGGTCCAGGACGTCGGCGGCGCGAACCTGTGGGGTGGCCCGACCTACGTGCGCGGCCACGGCTACACCGCGCGGGCCGACCACGGCCGGATCGAGCACGCCGGCTTCCCGGCCCGGGACGACGACGGCTTCCACGAGGCGCTGCGGTGGCGCGGTCCCGACGGCCGGTTGCTGCTCGGCGAGCACCGCCGGGTGCGGGCGCGGCCGGTCCCCGCCGGCTGGGAGCTGGGGCTCACGACCGCGCTCACCAACGCGACCGGCGGGGAGCTGGCGCTCGGCAGCGCGGCCACCAACGGGCGGGCGGGCGCGGGCTACGGCGGGTTCTCCTGGCGGCTGCCAAGAGCGCCCGGGCCGTGGGTGCGCACGCCCGTGGCCGCGGGGGAGCAGCGCACGCACGGCTCGGTGGCGCCCTGGCTGGCGTGGACCGACCGCGTGGCGGGGTTCACCGTCGCCCTCGCCGGAGTCGACGACGCCACGCGCGCCGACCCGTGGTTCGTCCGGGTCGGGGACTACCCGGGCATCGGCTCGCAGCTGGCCGCGCGGCACCCGCTGGTGCTCTCGCCCGGCGGCACGGTGACGCGGGGCTTCCGCGCCCTCGTCGCCGACGGCGTGCTCGACGACGCCGCGGTGGGGGAGTGGGCGGGCGCGGGACTCAGCAGCGGGCGAGCAGGTCGAGCACCCGCCCGGTGAGCAGCGCGGCAGCGGCCGGGTCGTGGGACGGCAGCGAGCTGTCGGCGTAGCAGTGCCGGTCGCCGGGGTAGAGGAACAGCTCCCCGTCGTCGGCCCCGGCGACCAGCGCCCGGGCGGCGTCGACGTCGCCCTCGTCGACGAAGTACGGGTCGGCGTCCATGCCGTGCACCTGCACGGGGATGCCGGCCGGCCACGAGCCGAACACCGACGCCGGCACGCAGGCGTGGCAGAGCACCGCCCCGCGGGCGAGCGGCCGGTTCTGCGCCAGGCTCTGCGCCGGCAGCACGCCGAGGGAGAAGCCGGCGTAGACGAGTTCCGCGGGCAGGCCCTCGACCGCGCGGGTGCCGCGCTCGACCACCTCGCCGGGACCGATCTCCTGCACGTGCGCCGTGCCCTCGCCGATGGAGCCGAACGTGCGGCCCTCGAACAGGTCGGGCGTGTGCACGCGGTGCCCGGCGGCGCGCAGCTCGTCGGCGAGGGCGACGACGCCGGGCGTCAGGCCCCGCACGTGGTGGAAGACGACGACCTCGGCCATCTCGGGCCGCCCCGACAGGACGGGGAGTGCCGGCCGCGCGGCCGTCAGGCGCTGAGCGGGGACCGGCGCTGCAGGCGCACCCGGCGCCGCTCGCGCTCGGACAGGCCGCCCCAGATGCCGAAGCGCTCGTCGTTGGCGAGGGCGAACTCCAGGCACTCGGCGCGCACGGAGCAGCCGGAGCAGACGCGCTTGGCCTCGCGGGTGGAGCCGCCCTTCTCCGGGAAGAACGCCTCGGGGTCGGTCTCGGCGCACAGCGCGTCGAGCCGCCACCCCTCCGCGCCGCCGGGGTTCTCACCCATGGCGATCTCCGACCAGGACATCTCGTTCCAGGACGTCGTGGGCTGGTAGGCCGGCGCGTAGGACGGCTCGGGAGCGGGCTCGTAGGCGGCCGACTCGGTGAGCAGGCTGAGGTGGGGGCGGGAGGGGAACACGGGAAGCTCCTCGGTTCGGTACTCGATCGCACCGGCGGTGACGGACCGGTACGGGCTGGCTGCTGTCCGTCACGTTACGGATTCCCCGCGGCACTCCGCACTGGCAGGAACTAGCCGAAACCACGCCGTCGGGTTGTCGGATCGTGACCTGGCGTCCTCCGCCTCCCGTGTCGGGTGAGCCATGGCGGCGTGCGGGCGACGGTCCCACCAGCCGCGGATCGACGAGAACATCTCGATTCCTCGCCGGGAGCTGTCGATCCGGCCCGGCGGTGCGTGTCGGACAGACGAGGGCCCGAGAGGCGGGCCCCGACCGAGAGGGAACGAGATGTCCCAGTACCTGATCCTGATCTACGAGGACGAGACCCGGTACGAGACCGCGTCGCCCGAGGTGATGGGCGAGATCATGGAGGAGCACAACGCCTTCGCGGCCGGGGTCGAGGCGCACGGCGCGAAGCTGCTCGGCGGCGAGGCCCTCCAGCCGACCGGGACGGCGACCAGCGTGCGCGGCGGTTCCGAGGTGACCGACGGCCCGTTCGTCGAGACCAAGGAGGCGCTCGGCGGCTACTACCTGGTCGACGCGCCCGACCTCGACACCGCACTCGCCGTCGCCCGGACCGTCCCGGCGCGCTTCGGCGGCGTCGAGGTCCGCCCGGTCATGACCTTCGACGACTGAGCCCGGCCGGGCCGCACGGCATGACCGTCCCGGACACCTCCGCCGTCGCGGCCGCGGTCGCCGACGCGCACCGTCGCGAGTGGGCCTTCGTGCTCGCCGCGACGGTGCGCGTCACGCGCGACCTCGACGTCGCCGAGGAGTGCGTCCAGGAGGCGTTCGCGGCGGCGCTCACCGACTGGCGCACGTCCGGCGTCCCCTCCCGGCCGGGGGCCTGGCTGACGACGGCGGCCCGGCGCCGGGCCCTCAACGTCGTCCGCCACCGGGGCGTGGAGTCCCGCCACCTGCCGCTGCTCGTCGAGGAGGAGACCATCCCGGGGCCCGGCGACGCACTCGACGACGAGGGCGCGCCGATCCCCGACGACCGGCTGCGGCTGGTGGTCACCTGCTGCCACCCCGCGCTCGACCGGCCGGCCCAGGTGGCCCTGACGCTGCGGCTGCTGTGCGGTCTGTCCACGGCCGAGGTGGCCCGCGCCTTCCTCGTCAGCGAGTCGACCATGGCCGCGCGGATCACGCGGGCCAAGAAGAAGATCGCCGTCGCGCGCATCCCGTACCGGGTGCCGCCGGCCGCGGAGCTGCCCGAGCGGGTCGACGCCGTCCTGTCGGTGGTGCACCTGCTGTTCACCACCGGGCACACGACGCCGGCCGGGGACGAGCTGGTGCGCCGCGACCTGGTGGAGCGGTCGGTGGAGCTGTGCCGCATGCTGCGCCGGCTGCTGCCGCGGGACCCGGCCGTGGCGGGCCTGCTGGCGCTGCTGCTGCTCACCGACGCCCGGCGGGAGACCCGGACGGCGCCGGACGGGCGGCTGCTGCTGCTCGAGGAGCAGGACCGTGCCCGGTGGGACCGCGCGGCGATCGCCGAGGGCGTGTCCCTGGTCCGCGAGGCGCTGCGGGCCCGGCCGCCCTCGCGGTACGCGCTGCAGGCCGCCATCGCCGCCGTCCACGCCGAGTCGCCGAGGTGGGAGGACACCGACTGGCGGGAGGTCCTCGCCCTCTACGACGTCCTCGTCCGGCTGTGGCCCTCGCCGGTGGTGGCGCTCAACCGGGCCGTGGCCGTCGGCTTCGCGTCCGGGCCGGCCGCCGGGCTCGCCGCGCTCGACGCCCTGTCCGCCGAACCCCAGCTCGCGGGGTACGGCTACCTGCCCGCGGCGCGGGCGGACCTGCTGCGGCGGCTGGGCCGGGTCGCCGAGGCGCGGGAGGCCTACACCGAGGCGCTGCTGCTCACCCGCAACACCGTCGAGCGGGCCTTCCTCGAGGGCCGCCTGCGCGGGACCGGCGGCTGACCGCGGTCATCGACCGGACGTGCAGCGGTCGCGCAGGGTGGCGGCGCCGGGGCCGGTCAGGTCGCCGCCGTAGGCGCCGCGACCGGCCATCGCCATGGTCAGCGCCAGGGTCGTGCCGCGCACCGGGACGCCCTGCCCCGCGGTGAAGGGCCCGTCGGTCGCCTCCAGGTGCAGCCCCTCGATCGCGCGGCGGCTGTGCACCGTGAAGTCGCGCCGGGCGAAGAAGCCGGCTACCTCGGTGACGGCCTCGACCGAGGGCGTGCGCTCCAGGCCCAGCGGACGACGGACGTCCTGCGCGTGCACGACGACCTCCCCGAGCCAGGCCGCGGTGTGCCCGGACGGCGCCGTCGTGCTGTCGAGGACCCGCCGGAACCGGTCGAGGGTCTGCGCCGGCGTCGCGCCCCGCTGCTCGGCCAGGCGCCGCTCGTTGTGCAGGGCGGGGTCGAACCGGGCGCCGACCATGCTGGCGATCCAGCGCGCCCGGCCGACGCTCGCCGCCGCGGTGAGGTGGGCGACCACCTCCTCGACCGTCCACCGCCCGCACAGCGACGGCCGCGCCCACTGCGCGTCGTCCAGGCCGGCGAGGTCGTCGGCGAGGGCGGTGCGCTCGGCGTGGGCGAGCGACCACAGGGTCTGGCGGGTGGGGGAGCGGGTCACGGACACCTCCGGTCGGGTTGCGGCTGACAGGAGGAGGACCGCGCGCGGCCCGCGGAGTCATCGGTACCCGTCGGACCGCCCGGGCGGCTCAGTCGCCGATGCCGCACTCGTCGCGGAGGTAGGCGTCCACGTTGTCGCCGGCCGTGGACAGCCGGCCCTCGGCGTCCTCCAGCGCCGTGAGCGACTCGGGATCGGTGACGTCGAGGTCGGTGAACGCGTCGGCCATCCGGTCCAGGCCGCCGGCCAGCGCCTCCCAGTCGGCGGCGATCGGCTCCGGCGCCTCCACCGCGCGCAGCTCCCCGGCGACCTGGCGGAAGGCGTCGGTGACCGAGGGGTCGTCGTCCCCGACGCCGGCCAGCGCCTCGTCGACCCGCTCGTCGAGCCCGGCGGCCTGGGCGCAGAAGTCCTCCTCGCCGGCGGCGGTGGTCGTCTCCGCGGCGCCCGGGGTCCCCGACGCGTCGGCGGGGTCCCCGCCGTCCCCGCCGTCCCCGCCGCAGGCGGCCAGCAGGACGACGGCGGCCGCTGCGGCCACCCCGGCTCGGCACCGGATCGGGGTTCGGGACACGACGGCCTCCCCAGGGCGGTGGGACTGACCGTCCCGAGGGTCCGCCCGGCCGGCCCCGCTGACCAGGGGTCAGCGCCCGAGGTGGGCCCGCAGCGCCGCGACGACCATCCGGTGGTCGTCGAGCTGGGGCAGCCCCGACACCACGACGACGCCGACCGGGCCGACGTCCCGCACGACGACCGGGAACGCGCCGCCGTGCGCGGCGTACAGCTGCGGGTCCAGACCCGACGCCTCCTCGAACGTCGTCCCGCGCTCGACCCAGGACTGCCGGACGTACAGCGAGCTGTGCCCGAAGCGGTCCACCACCCGGGTCTTGCGCTCGATCCACGACGCGTTGTCCGGGGTCGTGCCGGCCAGGGCGACGTGGAAGAGCCGCTGCCCGTTGCGGCTGACCTCGATCGCGACCGGCGCGCCGTCCGCGCGGGCGGTGGCCACGAGGGCCGAGCCGAGCGCCCAGGCGTCGTCGTTGGTGAACGAGGTGACCTGCAGGTCGTCCTCCTCCGCGGCGAGCTCGGGCACGGAGGGGAAGGAGATGGCCATGGGTCATCCTGGCGTCCTCGCCCGGAGGGGACCCCGGGAGGGGCGCCGGACCGGCGGCCACCGGAGGCGCCGCGGCGGGGGCGCCGGGGTCCCGCCGATCCGACGCGGCGCCGAAACCGGTTCCGCCCTCCCGGCGACTCTGGCACGGTGGGCGCCGGATTCCACCCCGGCCGCGGGCCCGGGCCGCGGGGGAGATCACAGCGGTGACGTGGACCGGACGGTGATCCATGAGCGCACGACGCAGGCGCGCAGCCAGTCCCCTGGCCACCCTGGGGGCCGTCGTCCTCCTGACCGTGGTCCTCTTCGCGGCCAACAGCCGCGTCGACCCCGCGGCCAGCACGGCGCCGGCCTACCCGGGGACCGGCGGTGCGGAGACGTCGACGGCGCCCCCGTCCGCGGAGCCGACCACCGAGCCGTCCGCCGAGCCGACGCCGACGTCCGAGGCCCCGAGCCCGCCGGCGGAGCTGCAGGCCGTGTACGCCGGCGTGACCAGCGGCGGGGAGGCGACCATCGCGATGGCCGTCAACGACGACCAGGTCGCGGCCTACCTCTGCGACGGTGCCGCCATCGAGGCCTGGCTGCAGGGCACCCTGGACGGCGACACCATCACGCTGGCCGGCCGCAACGGCGCCGGGCTCTCCGGGTCGGTCACCGACGGGACCGTGTTCGGCACGGTGACCACGAGCTCCGGGCTGACGATGCCGTTCTCCGCGGCGGAGTCCCAGCCGCCCGCGGGCGTGTACGAGTCCCGCACGACCCTCGACGGGCTGGCGACGCGGATCGGCTGGGCGGTGCTGCCCGACGGGACGCAGGTCGGTGTCGCGACCGTCGGCGACACCAAGCGCGAGGCGCCGCCCCTGGACCTCACCGACGGCACCTTCGAGATCGACGGGTCCCCGGGCACCGCCGAGCCCATCACCGGCTCCGACACCGTCGTCGGCGGCTGAGACCGCGCCCCGACGACCGCCCCGACGCCCGACCGCCCCGACGCCCTGCTGGTCCCACCGACCGTCGCGCACGCGAGGAGACCACCGCCATGACCCACACCCGCCCGCCGGTCGACGCCCCCGCACCTCCCGCCGAGACGGTCGTGTCGCGTCCCCGGCCGCGCGCCGAGCCGCGCGACGCCTTCCGGCTGCCCCTGCTCAGCTTCCTGCTCGCCGGCTGCGCCGTCGCGCTCGTGCTCGGCGTCTACGCCGCCGAGCACGAGCCGGCCGGCTACTCGCTCGACGTCCCGGGGTTCTCCTCGCCCCTCTACGTCAAGGCCTGGCTCACCACCGCGGCCACCGTGTTCGGCGTCGTGCAGCTGCTCACGGCGGCCCGCATGCACGACGCCGGCGCCCGCCCGTGGACCCGCACCCTGCACCGGTGGTCGGGCCGGCTGGCCGTGGTGCTGACCATCCCGGTCGTCGTCCACTGCGTGTACGCGCTCGGCTTCCAGTCCGGCTCGACGCGCGCCCTGGTCCACTCCGCTCTGGGCTGCTTCTTCTACGGCGTCTTCGTCACCAAGATGCTGGCGCTCACCCGCCGCGGCCTGCCGCGCTGGGTCGTCCCCGTGCTCGGCGGTGCGGTCTTCACCAGCCTGATCGCGCTGTGGCTCACCTCGTCGCTGTGGGTCTTCACCAGCAGCGGCTTCCGCCTCTGAGGCGCCGCCCGGCGGCGCGTGCACACTCCGCGAGGGAGAGACCCATGTCGGCGTCCACCACCACCCCGACCCGGCGGGCCGAGCGGTGAGCAGCCCGCCGGTGATCGAGATCCGGGAGCTCGGCCGCGAGCCGCGCCGGATCGCGCTGACCCGCGCGCTGGAGGTCGGCCGCGACCCCGAGGGTCTGGCCCTCGCCGACGACCGGGTCTCGCGCCGCCACCTGCGGCTGGTGCCCAGCCCGGTCGCCCTGTCGCTGGTCGACCTCGGCAGCCGCAACGGCACCCTGGTCAACGGGCTCCCGGTCACCGGCCGGGTCACCCTGGAGGCCGGCGACGTCGTCCGCCTCGGCGCCACCGAGATCGTGGTCATCGGCCGGCCGGAACGCGTCCCCGTGCCCGCCGGCGCCCGTGAGACGGCCCTCGTCGGCGGCGCCGGGGCGGCCCTGCCACCCCCGCCGCCCCCGCCACCGGCGCCCCCGGCCGTCCCGTCGCGCGCGGCGGTGGCCTGGGACCGGGTCCTGGGCCGCACGTCCCGGCCGGGCGAGGACCTCTTCCCCGTCTACACCGAGATGCGTACCCACGTGCCGCTGTGGGTGTGGCGGGCGATCAGGGTGGTCAGCCTGCTGGCCTACGCCGCGCTGTGCGTGGCCCTGTTCGTGCGTCCGGCGGGCGGGTTGTTCGTCTTCTTCGGGATCATCGTGCCGCTGCTGCCGCTGCTGTTCTTCGTCGCGCCCGGCGTGTGGCGCAACGTCTGCCCGCTGGCGGCGGCCAACCAGGTGCCGCGCGTCCTCGGGTTCACCCTGGGACGCACCCTCCCCGAGGGCTTCCGCCGGCGCGCCTTCGTCGTCGCGATGGTCCTGTTCTTCGTCCTCGCCGGCGCCCGGCTGGCGGTGTTCAACGGCAGCGGGGCGGCGACCGGCGTCCTGCTCGCGGTGGTCATCACCGCGGCCTTCCTCGGCGGACTGCTGTTCAAGGGCAAGAGCGGCTGGTGCAGCCAGATCTGCCCGCTGCTGCCGCTGCAGCGCGTGTACGGGCAGACGCCGTTCGTCCGGGTGCCCAACAGCCACTGCCGGCCCTGCGTCGCCTGCACCACCAACTGCTACGACTTCGCGCCGATCGGCGCCTACCAGGCCGACCTGCACGAGGACGACCCCGTGTGGACCGGACCCCGCAGGCTCTTCGTCGGCGCGCTGCCCGGCTTCGTGCTCGGCTTCTTCGTCCTCGCCGGCGCCGGCGACCGGGCGCTGACGACGACCTACGGCGAGCTGGCGCTGTTCTTCCTCGGCAGCGTCGGGCTCTTCTACGCCGTCCAGGCACTGCTGCCGCTGAGCGCGTCGGTGGTCGTCGCACTCTGGGCCGCGGCGGCGATCAACCTCTTCTACTGGTTCGCCGGCCCGGTCCTCGCGGACTCCTTCGCCACGGTCACCGGCGTCGAGGCGCCGTGGCTGCGCTGGCCGGTCTCGGCGCTGGTGCTCGTGCTGTCGGTGCTGTGGATCGCGCGCACCGCGGTCAAGGAGCGCCAGTACCTGCAGCAGTTCCACCCCGAGCTGCTGCCGGTCGTCCCGGTCAGCCGGCCGGCGCCGGAGGCGGCCGCGCAGGCCCCCGCGGAGGAGGCGGACACCGCAGAGGTGCGCTTCGCCGGCGCCGACGCCGCCGTCGAGGGCGAGGTCGGGACCAGCCTGCTGGAGACCGCCGAGAAGGCCGGCCTGCCGATCGAGGCCGGCTGCCGGATGGGCGTGTGCGGCGCCGACCCGGTCGCCGTCCTCGAGGGAGCCGCCTGCCTGTCCGAGCCGGAGGACGAGGAGCTGTCCACGCTGCGCCGGCTGGGGCTGGCCCCGAGCACCCGCATGGCCTGCTCGGCGCGGATCCGGTCGGGGCCGGTGACGGTCTCGCTGACCCCCGAGCCCGGCGGCCCGGTCGACGGCGACGTCCCGCGCGAGTTCGACCGGTCGATCGTCAGCTGCGTCGTCCTCGGCAACGGCATCGCCGGGGTGACCGCAGCGGACTTCCTCCGGCGTGGCCACCCCGAGTGCGAGATCCACGTGGTCGGGCAGGAGCCGCACGCGCTCTACAACCGGATGGGCATCTCCCGGCTGGTCTACGGCCGGTCGGCCATGCAGGGCCTCTACCTGCTGCCGGAGACCTGGTACGACGACCACCAGGTCACCGCGTGGCTCAACACCGTCGCCACCCGGATCGACGTGGGGACCCGCCGGGTGTTCCTCGGCACCGGCGACGTGCTGCCCTACGACCGGCTCATCCTGGCCATGGGCAGCAAGAGCGTCGAGCCGCCCGTCGAGGGCTTCGGCCGGCCCGGGAGCAGCGTGCTGCGCTCCGCGGCCGACGCCGCCGCGCTGCGCAGCCACGTCCAGCGCCACGGCGGCCGCGACGCCGTCGTCGCCGGTGGTGGGCTGCTGGGCCTGGAGGCCGCGCACGCGCTGCTGGAGCTGGGCCTGCGGGTGACGGTCCTGGAGCGCGGGTCCCGGCTGCTGTCCCGCCAGATCGACCCGCGCGCCAGCGAGCTGGTCGACGCGTGGTTCCGCCGGATCGGGCTGCAGGTGCTCTACCGCGCCGAGGCCCAGGCGCTCACCGGCGAGCCGCGGGTCACCGGGGTCCGGCTCGCCGACCGCCGGGCGCTGCGCTGCGACGTCTTCCTGGCCGCCGTCGGCATCCGCCCGGACGTCGACCTGGCCCGCGAGGCCGGCATCCCGGTGGGCAAGGGCGTGCTGGTCGACGACCGGATGGCGACCGCGGTGCCGGGCGTCTTCGCGGCCGGCGACGTCGCCGAGCAGGCCGGGCGGGTGTGGGGCCTGTGGCCGGTCGCGGCCAAGCAGGGCGAGGTCGCCGCGGTCAACGCGCTCGGCGGGAACGAGACGCTGACCTCCGAGGTGCCCCCCACCCTGCTCAAGGGCGTCGGGCTGGACCTGTTCGCGGTCGGCCGCGTGGAGCCCGGGCCGGGCGAGGAGGTGGTGGTCGACGAGGACGCGTCGCTGCCCTCCTACCGGCGGCTGGTCCTCGCCGGGCGGACGGTCGTCGGCGGCGTCGTCCTGGGCCACCACCCCGAGGACGTCACCGCGGTGACCGCGGCGGTCAAGCGGCGGCTGGAGCTCGACGACGCCGTCCTCGCCGGGCTGCGCGCCGGCGACTGGCGGGCACTGCGCGACGCCGGCCGGCGCCGGCCGCAGTCGCAGCCGGCGCCGGCCTGACACCCGGGGTCAGCCGGCGTCGGCCGCCTTGGTCGCGCGGAAGGTGAACACCTGCGTGCCGACGCGCAGGCTCCCGTCGGGCAGCAGCGGCGTGGGCTCGGTGCCGATGCGGGTCCACTCCGTCGCTCCCGGGCCGGCGACGTAGGTGCCGCTGACCGAGGGTGCGTCGCGCACGTACACCCGGCCGCCGTCGACGGAGACGCGGGCGTGCACGCGGGAGACGAGGTTGCCCGGGTCGCGGATCACCACCGGCGAGGCCACGGCACTGCGCACGTCCGGGTCGTTGTGCGGCTCGCGGCCGAGGACGTAGTCCCGGTCGAGCAGGACCGTGGGGCCGCCCTCGCACACCAGCGCGCCCACCGGCGCCGGCGCCAGCATGGTCTCCTGCAGCCGGTCCGGCTCCTGCGCCTGCGCCGTCTCCTGCAGGTGTGCCGTCACGGACGGCTCGGTCCTCCGGTCGGCGGGGACGTCCGGGGGCCGGGCGTCGGTGAGCGTGTCGCGCAGCGGTCCGGACTCCCGCGGCGGGTCCTCGCCGGGCGCTGCGCCCCCCGCTGCGTCTCCGGCTGGGGCCGGGGCCGGGGGATCGCCGGCCCCGGCCGGGCTGAGCACGAAGCCGCGCGCGGGCACCACGCCGTCCCGCAGCGCGGACCGGGGGTGGACCGGCGCCGCCGACCCGGCCCCGCCCTCGACGGTCACCCGGGCGAAGGGCCCTGCGACGACGTGGTCGACCCAGGTCAGCGCCTGCCGCCCCGAGAGCCGCGTGGTCCCCGAGGGGCCCTCCACCTCGGCCGACACCGCGCCGCGCAGCAGCACGACCACACCGTCGGCGACCGGTGCGACCACCCCGAACGCGGTGCCGTCGGCCGTTGGCCGGCCACCGACCCAGCCGCCCAGCCGGGCGGCGACCGCGCTGCCCGGCTGGTCCTCCGCCGCGGCGGCCTCGACCAGTCCGAGCAGCTCCTCGGTGGCGGCGCCGCCGTCCGCGTCGTCGTCGCGGACCAGGAGGACGACGTCGCCGAAGCGTGCGACCAGGCCGTCCCCCGGGGCCAGCCCGACCCGTGTCAGTCCCGCCCGTGCCCCGGCGTCTGGCATGGCAGTTCCTCTCGACCGTGTGGACCGTGCCGCGCTCCTGCGCCCCGTGGTCGGCGCGCCCAGGCTAGGGCCGGACGGCGCCGCGGAACAGGACGCCGGACCCGCCGACGGAGGGCGTGCGCGACCGCCCGCGGAGGGGGCGGCGGCCAGTAGACTGCCCGCGCCAGCGATGCCGGAGCCATGGCCAGCCGACCCGTCGGCGGCAGCGCCGGCCGGGTGTCCGAGGAGTCCCCGTGGCCCACAGCCAGCCCGTGCCCGCCCCGCGTGGTGGGCTGCCCGGCCGCGCGGCGCACTGAGCGATGCAGGCCGAACGGCAGCGGATCGCCGACGCGCTCCCGGCGTACGACATCGGCGAGGTGCTCGGCCAGGGCGGCTGGGGCGTGGTGCTCGCCGGCCACCACCGCCAGCTCGACCGCAGCGTCGCGATCAAGCAGCTGCCCACGGCGACGGCCGCCGACGTCGCGGTCCGGCGGCGGTTCACCGCGGAGGCGCGGGTGCTCGCCTCGCTCGACCACCCGCACGTCGTCCCCGTGTACGACTTCGTCGAGCGGGAGGACCTCTGCCTGCTGGTGATGGAGCAGCTGCCCGGGGGGACGGTGCGCGACCGGGCCACGACGACCGGGTTCCCGGCCACGGGGGCGGTCGCGGTGTGCCTCGCCTGCGCGGCGGGGCTCAACGCCGCCCACGTGCGCGGCGTGCTGCACCGCGACGTCAAGCCGGAGAACATGCTCTTCGCCGCCAGCGGGGCGGTGAAGGTCACCGACTTCGGCATCGCCAAGGTGCTCGGCGGGCCCGACACCATGCTCACCCGCGCCGGGGACGTCGTCGGCACGCCGTCCTACGTCGCGCCCGAGCAGGTGCGGGGCGGGGAGCTGTCGCCGGCGACGGACGTGTACGGGCTGGCGACGATGCTCTACGAGCTGCTGGCGGGCCGGCTGCCGTTCACCGCCGACGGCGACGTCATGTCCCTGCTGTTCAAGCACGCCTACGAGGCGCCGATCCCGCTGCCCGACGTGGCCCCGGACGTCCCGGCCGACGTCGCCGCCGTCGTCATGCGCGGCCTGGCCACCGACCCCGCGGAGCGCTACGGGACGGCGGAGGCGTTCGGGGTGGCGCTGGCCGAGGCGGGCACGCGGGCCTGGGGAGCGCACTGGCTGTCCGCGGACGGGATGCCGGTCGTGCTGGGCGCCGAGCGCATCGTCGCCCCGACCCGCGGGACCGGGCTGACGCCGGGCGGCGCGCCGGCGGGGACGACCGGCGCCCGGCAGGAAGGCGCGACGGCGGCCCCCGCGGTCACGCCGGGGCCGGGCCCCGGTACGCCGCGGACCGACCCGGTGGCCCCCGGCGCCCGGGTGCCCGGGACGGCCGGCCGGGGGGACACCGGCCACGACGACCGGTACGACGACCGGTACGACGACCGGTACGACGACGGGGACGACGACGAGGCCCCGCCGCGCCGCCGTCCCGCGGTGGTGGCCGCCGTCGTCCTGCTGGTCCTGCTGCTGGCGGCGCTCGCGGTGTGGCTGCTGCCGCGGGTGTTCACCGTCTACGGCGCGCCGGCCGACGGGCCGGCGTGCGGTCGGCCGACGGCGGCGGTCTGCGCGGTGAGCACCACGGGCAGCGACTCGTAGCCGCGCAGGACGACCGTGCGGCGGCGGTGCCCGGCGCCGGCGGCGGCCAGGTCGGGGAACCGCTCGAACAGGGCCCGCAGGGCCACCTCGCCCTCCATCCTGGCGAGCGCGGCCCCCAGGCAGAAGTGGATGCCGCTGGAGAAGGCGACGTGGTCGCGGGCGTTGGCCCGGGTGACGTCGAAGACGTGCGGGTCGCGGAAGACCCGCGGGTCCCGGTTCGCCGCGGCGAGCACGAGCAGGACCAGGTCGCCCTCCCGGAGGGGGACGCCGTGCACCGTGGTGTCGCGCGTGACCCGCCGCCCGGTCCGCTGCACCGGGGAGTCGACACGGAGCACCTCGTCGACGGCGTTGGGCCACAGCGACGGGTCCTCGGCCAGCAGCCGGCGCTGGTCGGGGTGGGCGAAGAGCTGGGCCGCGCCGTTGCCGATGAGGTTGACCGTGGTCTCGAAGCCGGCGCCGAGGACGAGCAGCGCCGTGGACAGCAGCTCCTGCTCGGTCAGCCCGCTGCCGTCGTCGTCGGCCATGGCGACCAGCGCGGACAGCAGGTCCTCGCCGGGGGCGCGGCGCAGCCGCCGCACGTGCCCGCGGAACCAGGTGTCGAGCTCGCCGAGGTTGCGCTCGACGCTGCGGTGGGTGCGCCAGCCCACGCCCATGTCCAGGCTGGGTGAGGCGCCGTCGCCCCACGCGAGGAACTGCTCGCGCATCGCCACGGGAACGCCGAGCACCTCGGAGATGACCGTGACCGGCAGCAGGCTGGCGTAGCGGGCGACGAGGTCGGCGTGCCCGCCGTCGGCCGCCGCCTCGCGCTCGAGCCCGTCGAGCAGCTCGTCGGCGATCTGCCGGGTGCGCTCGCGCAGCCGGGCGACGGCCCGGGCGCTGAAGGCCCGGCTGACCAGCCGCCGGTAGCGGGTGTGCTCGGGCGGGTCGACGGCGAGCATCGACGGCGGGTCGATCGGGCCGGTGCTCGGCCGCGGTCCGGCCAGCCGCAGCGCCGTCCGCAGCAGGGGCGGCATCCCCTCGGTCCGGTTCCCGCCGATCTGGCCGAAGTCGTCGCTGCGCAGGACGTCGGTGCACACGTCGTGGTGGACGCTGACCCGCGCGAACGCTCCGCCGGCGAAGGGCGCGGCGGTCCGCAGCCGCTCGTAGTGGGCGAAGGGGTCCTCGCGCACGGCGGGGTCGAGCAGCACCTCGGCGTCGGGGTTCCCCGCCCGCGCCCGCGCCCGGATCGCCAGCCGCATCGCGCCGTGGGTCGCGGCCCAGCGGACCGCACTGCGCACCGTCACGTCGTCCTCCCCGTCCTCCCGGCGGACCCGGGTGCCCCCGCCGGGACCCCATCCTCCGTGGCGGAGCGCAGGTCGGGCCAGCGCGGAGTGAGCCGCCGACGCCGGTGCGGCCCGTACCGCGGGGGAGGGCGGTCGGTCAGCCGCTGATCCGCTTGTAGACGTCCGGGGGCGCCGCGCCGCCGGCCACGATCGCCGCCGACCACTCGTCGAGCCGGCGGGTCAGCTCGGGCAGCTCCGGGCCGATCGCGTCGAGGACGGGCGCGAGCGCGGCCTCGGTCTGCGCCTCGATGCGGTCCCGCAGGCGCCGTCCCTCGTCGGTGAGCCGGCCGCCGGCGACCAGCCCGCGGTCGGCCAGGCCGGCGTCGGCCTCGGCCATCGCCTCGGGCGACCAGCCGCGGGTGCCGGCGTAGGCGGTGTGCTCCCAGCCCACCCAGTACTCGGTCAGCAGGTTCATCTGCACGCCGGTGACCCCGGCGGCGACGTTGGCGGCCACGTGCACGTCGCCGCGGTACTCGCGCAGCAGCGTGGTGGCGTGCCAGAGCTGCCCGAGCGGGTCCTCGGGCCAGGGCAGCGACAGCTGGCCGGCGAACAGCGGCCGGCCGGCCAGGTCCCGCGCCGCGACGTCGGTGCCCCGGCGCAGCGCGGCGACGGCGCCGGTGACGTCGGCCCCGGGCAGCAGGTCGTGCAGCGCCTCCACCACGCCCTGCTCGCGGGCGGCGAGCACGTCGGCGCGCGACGCCGTGGCCCGCGCCTGCTCGTAGACGCCGGTGACCAGGCCCGGCTCGAAGACGCCGAACGCGGCGACGACGACCAGCGGAGCCGGCTCGCCCATCGGTGCGGTGCGGCCCCACACGTAGCCGGTCAGGAAGTCCAGGCCGAGGGCGGCGAGCCGGTCGTTCACCGGCCGGCCCCACCAGCTGATGGTCGCGATCGGCTCGGCGGCGTCGCGCAGCCGGCGGGAGGGGGAGTCGGGGACCCCGGCCGGAGGACGCTCGGCGTCCGGGGCGGAGAGGAAGACCTGCTGTGCCTGGGCGAAGTCCACGGGGGCATCGTCACCCGGTGGACGGGGCGGCACCATCCCCTCGGCGCCGGGGTCCGCCGCGGCGCAGCTCGAACCACAGCCAGGCGGCGATCGCGGCCGGCACGGCGACGAAGGCCGACACGGCCGGCACCGTGCCGACCCTCGACCCCAGCCACGCCAGCAACAGGGGGGTGCCGAAGCCGGCGTAGGCGAAGGCGTAGAACGCGCTGTTCATCGCGCCCCGGGCGTGCGGCGGCGCGAGCCGGGCGGTGAGGGTCAGTCCCGCGGTGAGGCACAGCCCGCCGCCGGCGCCCATCAGGGCCGACGACGGCAGCAGCAGCGGCTCGGACCCCGCGACGATCGCGGCCACGCCGAGACCGAGGCCCAGCGCGCCGAGGGCCATCCCGAGCGGCCCGGCGCCCCGCTCGGCCCGCCGGCCGACGCGGGCCGCCGCCGCGCTCGCCCCCAGGGCCACCCCCGCGATCACGCCGGCGTAGGCCACGCCGACGCCGTCCGGCACCACGAGCAGCGGCAGCAGGGTCGCCGCGACCGCCGGGAAGGCGAAGACGCCGACGGCGGTGGGCGCCAGCACCGCCCAGAACGGCCGCCGTGCCTCCGGCGGCAGGCCGAGGGTCATGAGCCGGCCCGGTCGCCGGACCTGCACGGTCTCCGGGACGGTCAGCAGCACGCCGAGGCCGACGACCAGGACGGCGACGTGCACCAGGTAGGGCAGCGTCGTCGGCGCGGGGCCGTACTGGGCCAGCACCCCGCTCATGGCCGGCGCGATCGCGAACCCCAGCGACGTCGACACGGCGCCGCGGGTGGCCGCCGACCGCTGCCCCTCGGGACCGGCGAGGTCCTGCAGCCACGCGTTGGCGACCGAGAACACGACCCCGGACACGACGCCCTGCAGCAGCCGGCACGCGTACAGCAGCGGCAGCGAGCCCGCGGCGGGGAGGAACAGCAGCGAGACCAGCCCGGCGACGACCGCGAAGGGCAGGACCAGGGCCCGCCGCCCGAACCGGTCCGAGGCCGCGCCCGAGACGGTCAGCGCCGCGACCAGGCCGATGGCGTAGCAGCCGAACACGGCGGTGAGGTCGGCGTCGGACAGGTCCAGGGTGCGCCGGTAGACCAGCAGCAGCGGCGTGGGGATGTTGGTGCCGAGGGCCACGGTGAACAGACCGAACGTGAGGGCGTCGAGTCGCCGCCGGAGGACTCGCTGCCCGGCTGCGGCCCCCGTCACGCGCCGGACGCTACCGGTCCCGCTCATCGGCTGATGGGTACGGCGACGAGCCCGCAGCGACGGCTCGATCCAGGTCGCCTCCGACGGCCACCGGCTGCACTCCTGCGCCGACGAGGACCCGGGCGAGGTCCTCCGCCACGTCGTCGACGACTCCGGCGGCACGTGCTCGTCGTGACCCCGAAGGGGGGGACCCGCGCCGGCCTAGAACCGGTAGTGCAGGACCAGCGTGCCCTTCCGCGACCAGGACGTGCTGCGCGCCGACAGCCGGTAGTAGGCGCGGAGGACCGGTGGGAACCGGGCGATCTCGGGTTGCCGGCTGATCAGCATCTCCTGCACCAGCTCCAGCCCGGGGTTCCAGCGTTCGGGTTCGCGCGGGTCGTCCATGCCGGGGAACTTCACCTGGTCGGCGACCGACTTCGTGCCCCGGGAGTGCCGGGCCACCCAGATCGTGAACCGCGTGTAGCCGTTGAAGACCAGCTCTCCGCTCGGGAAGTGGTCGATCAGCCGGTCGAACAGGGCACCCAGCTCCTCCTTGGCGAGGAATCCCATCAGGCCGTCGGCCGTGACGACGGCAGGCCGGTCGGTGGGCAGGGCGTCCAGCCAGTCCGGGTCCGTCACGTCCGCGCTGATGGTGTGCGCCTTCGCGCGATCCGGGACGACGTGCTCGCGGGCGGCCACCACCTCGGGGAGGTCGACGTCGTACCAGTCCACCGTGGGCGGCGGCGTGATGCGGGCCGGCCGCGTGTCGAACCCCGCGCCGAGGTCTAGCCCGACCGCATCCGGGTGGCGGGCGATGAACCGCGACGCGACCTCGTCGATCTTCTTGGCGCGGAGCGCCACGTTGAGGACGAGGTTGGTGGTGGTGTTCAACCGCTCGTAGTCGTGGTCCAGCGTGCGGACGATCTCGTCGGCGATCTCGTCGCCCAGGATCGGATGCGGCGAGCGGTTGTCCAGTGCCCTGCAGCAGAGCGTCAGGAACAGGCTGTCTTCGACCGGCGTCAAGGCCGGCAGGGGAGTCGCCATGGGTGCTGCCCTCTCGTGCTCGTGGCCGTCGCGGTGGGCAACGCCGACGGTCACCGTCGGCGCCGGGGAGGCGGCCGGCGGCGCGTGCGCCCACACCACTCTGACGGGGCCGGTGAGCCCGGCTCTGGACGGCGGCGTCCCGGGGACCCGGTAGGTCGACACCGGGCCCAGCTGGCTGCGGCCCCTCCGCTCCACTACCTCCCGGCCGCAACCCAAGCGCATCCCGGACCCGGTGTCACGAGTCCGGACCGGCTCGAGAGCAGCGACGTCCGCGCGCGGGACCGCTGTGAGGGGGTCACCTCCTGCCTCGGTGACGACCGGGTTCCACTCCGCATGGGCGGGCGGATCGGTCAGCACCCGCCACACGCGCTCGGGTGTGGCGTCGACGTCGACGAACGTCCTCGGTTCGGCGGTCATCGGGACCGTCTCCTGACGGTGAGCGCGGCCGGGAGGGGCGACGTGGCGTCAGGTGCAGGCAGCGGCCGCGGTCAGCCGACGACGACGTTCCACGGCCGGATCGTCCATGCGGTGACCAGCCCGTGGACGACGTAGGGGTCCTGCTCGGCGAACCGTTCGACGACCTCGCGCTCCGCCGTCCAGACCAGCAGGGCGCGGTCGTGGGGGTCGGGGAGCGCGCCGGCGAGCAGCAGCTCGCCCCGCTCGTGCGCGGCCCGCGCCAGCGCGAGGTGGTCCTCGCGCAGCGCCGCGCGCCGCTCCAGGTAGTCGTCGGCGAGGCTGTACTCCAGCAGCAGGTGCACGCCGCCACTGTCACACGGCGGCGTCCCGCTGCCCCACCGCCGGCGTCACCCGGGGCGGCAGCTGCCGCGGGTCGCCGCCGGCGGCGATGCGGGCGAGGGCACGCAGGGCCGCCAGCGCACCCACCGGCTCGATCGCCGAGGGGGAGGCGCCGGGGTGGTGGGCGGCGATGCGGACCCGCAGGGCGGCCGGGCGCGCCCGGAAGGTGACCGGCGGTGCCAGCACCGCGGCCTCCCCGTCGATCCCCGCCGCCACCGGCTGGGTCGCCTCGACGCGGAACTCGGGGGCCGCCCACTGGCGCACCGGGCGCCGCCCGCGCCGCTCACGGCTGCCGGGCGGGTCGACCACGGTCACCCCGAGCAGTCCCTGGTCGACGGCCGGGCGGGTCCCCGCGCCGGCGGCTCCGGCCAGCCGGTACTGGCCGTTGCCCACCAGGACCACCGCCGCGCCCTGCATGGTGCGCCCGCCCGGCGTCGTCCAGCGCAGGTCCTGCGCACCGCCCCGCGCAGCCAGGGCCTCGGGGACCGTGGCGAGCAGGGTCCGCACCTTAGCCGCGCGGTAACCGCCGTCCTGCACGGCCTCCGCGTACACCCCCAGCGAGACGTTGTTGACGAACACCCGGCCGTTGACCTCGGCCAGGTCGACCACCCGCTCGCCGCCGTCGACGAGGGCGTCGAGCGCGCCCACCACGTCGGTGCGGTCCACGCCGAGGTCGAGGGCGAAGTGGTTGCGCGTCCCCGAGGGGATGCAGGCGTAGGGGAGGCCGGCCTCGGCCGCGACGGCGGCCACCACGGCCTGGGAGCCGTCACCGCCGGCCATGCCCACGGCGTCGGCGCCGGCCTCGACCGCGCCCCGCACGAGCGCGGCCAGGTCCTCACCCGGCCGCAGCTCCACCACCGCGATGCCCCGCTCGCGCGCCGCCGCGACCAGCCCGGTCCGGGCCGCCCGGCCGTCGCCCGACCGCGGGTTGACCACGACCACCGGCCGGCGCGGTCGCTCGGCGGCGGGCAGCTCGACGTCCGGCCGGAAGGCCGACCGGGCCGCCGCGTACCAGACCACGGCGCCGAGCCCGAGCAGGAGGACGGTGCGCCGGTAGCCCGAGTCCGCCAGCACCACGACCCCGCCGGTCAGGGCGACCCCGGCGACGGCGAGGCCGGCGACCCGACCCCAGCCGCGGCGCAGCACCCCCTGCCACGCGCCCGCGGCGACCAGGGCGCCGCAGACCAGCAGGAGCAGGCCGCGCGGGAAGTCGTCCACCGCGGCCGCGACGCTCAGCACCAGCACCCAGGCCGCGGCGGCCAGGGCCACCGCGGCGGCGGTCCGGCGCCCCCGCACACGGGGGCGCGGCCGGCCGGGACGGGACATCGGTGGCCTCCCTCTCCGTGCTGCGGACGGGGCTCCGGGAGGGGCCAGTGTGACCCTCCGGCCGCGGGTCGGGAGCGCCCCCGGTCCCCGCGGACGGGAGGGCTCAGCTGCCGCACTCGTCGCTGAGGTAGTCGTCCACGTGGGCGCTCGCCGTGGTCAGGTCGCCCTCGGCCCGGTCGAGTGCCTCGATCGAGCCGAGGTCGGTGGCGTCGACGTCGCCGAAGGCGGTGGCCATCCGGTCCAGGCCGGCCGCCATCGCCTCCCAGTCCGCGGTGATCGCCTCGGGCGCCTCGATGCCACGCAACTCCGTCGCGATCTGACGGAAGGCGTCCGCGACCGACGGGTCGTCGCCCTCGAGGTCGGACAGCGCCGAGTCGACCCGCTCGTCGACGTCGTCGGCCTGGGCGCAGAAGTCGGCCACGTCGTCGGTCGGCGCCGTCCCCTCCTCGCTCTGCCCTGCCGCGGGCGTGGTCGCCGCGGAGTCGGCCTCGGGATCCCCACCACCGCACGCGGCGAGCAGGACGACGGCGGCCCCGCCGGCCACGCCGATGCGGAGCAGGTCCAGGCGGAACAGGTGTCTGGTGCGCACGGTGCGGGACATGGCTGCCTCCGGGAGCGAGCGGGTTCCGACCGCTCCGAGCGTGCTCCGGCGGACCCTCCCGGATCAGCGGGCTGCCCCCGGGGACGGGCACGGGGCTGACCCCGTGGTGGGGGGCGTGCGGCGTCGTCAGGCTCGATCCGTGACAGCGCGGGTGCTGATCGTCGACGACCACGCCCCCTTCCGGTCGCTGGCCCGCCGGCTGCTCGTGGCGGGCGGCTTCCAGGTCGTGGGGGAGGCCGCCGACGGCGCCGGGGCCCTCTCCGCGGTCCGCGACCTCGCCCCCGACGTCGTCCTCCTCGACGTCCAGCTGCCCGACCTGGACGGCTTCGCGGTCGCCGAGGCACTCGCCCGGAGGCAGCCCGTGCCGATCGTCGTGCTCGTCTCGAGCCGGGCGCTGCTGGACTACGGGCACCGGGTGGACGCCAGCACGGCGCGCGGGTTCATCACCAAGTCGGAGCTCAGCGGCGAGACACTGCTGCGTGTGATCGACGGACCAGGACGGCCGGTCCCGTGCAGCGGCTGAGGCCCCGCACCCGCACGGCGGTGGCCTCCGCGGGGGCGGCCGCCGGCGTCGCGGCGGCCGGCGCGCTGGTGTGGGGCGGCTACCGGGTGCCCGCCGACCTGCTCGCACCGACGCTCGTGCTGGACCTCGCCGTCGGCTGGTCCTTCATCGGGGTGGGTCTGGTGGCGTGGACGCGCCGCCCGGACAGCAGGACCGGCGTCCTGATGGTCGTGCTCGGCTTCGCCTGGTTCGCCCGCTTCGCGGTGGCGGTCGACACCCGGACCGGGTTCGTGGTGGGCGTCCTGCTCGGCTCGGTCCACCTCAGCGTCCTGGTGCACCTGCTGGCCACGTTCCCGGCCGGGCGTGTGCAGGACCGGGCGGAGCGGGTGCTGGTGACGGTCGGCTACCTGCTCTCCGCACCGCTGGACGCCGTCTTCCTGTTCGCCCTCGGAGCCCAGCGGCAGCTCGGGGACGGGCCTCCGCCCAACGGCCTGGTGATCGCGCCGAGCAACGGGGAGTTCGACCCCGCCGGCATCGACCTGGCCGTGCAGGGCGTGGTCGTCGTGCTGTTCCTGTCCCTCCTCGGCGTGGTCTTCAGGCGGTGGCGGTCGGCCGGCCCCGCGCAGCGCCGCAGCCTCACCCCCGGAGCGGTGGGAGCCGCGCTGATCGTCGTCACGATCCTGGTCGAGCGGACGGCGATCCTGCTGCTCATCCCGCCGGCCGTCGGGGTGGCGCTGGCCTGGTCGGCGCAGGTCGTCCTGGTGGTGTGGCCCCTGGCGCTGCTGCTGGGGCTCCTGCGCAGCCAGCTGGACCGGTCCGCGGTGAGCCGGCTGATCGTGGAGCTCGGCGCCGGGCTGCCCGTGCCGGAGCGGCTGGAGAGGGCTCTGGCCGACACGCTGCACGACCCGTCCCTGGAGCTGGCCTACTGGCTGCCCGAGCGCGGCGCCTTCGTCGACCCCGCCGGTGCCCCGGTCCGCGTGGAGCCCGTCCGCGGCCGGGCGCTGACCTACCTGGAGCGCGACGGCGAGCGGATCGCCGTGATCGTGCACGACCCGGTGCTCGCGGGGGAGCCCGAGCTCGTGGCGGCGGTCGCGGCCGGGGCGGGCCTGGCGGTGGAGAACGAGCGGCTGCACGCCGAGGTCCGCAGCCAGCTCCGAGAGGTCCAGGCGTCGAGGGCGCGGATCGTCGAGGCGGCCGACGGTGCCCGCCGCCGGGTGGAACGGGACCTGCACGACGGCGCCCAGCAGCGACTGGTCACGGTGGCCCTCGCGCTCCGGCTGGCGCACACCCAGCTGGACACCGCCGACAGCGGTGAGCTGGGCGCGCTCCTGGACGAGGCGGGCGCGGAGCTGGCCGGTGCCCTCGACGAGCTGCGCGAGCTGGCCCGGGGCATCTACCCGGTCCTGCTGACCGACGCCGGGCTGGGGCCCGCCCTCCACTCGCTCGCCGAGCGCTGCCCGGTGCCGGCCGTGGTCGGCACGGTGCCGGACCGGCGGTGGGCCGACGCGGTCGAGCAGACCTGCTACTTCGTGGTGTCCGAGGCGCTGGCCAACGCGGCCAAGCACGCGGGGGCCGGGCAGGTCGTCGTCGACGTGCGCGAGGACGGCGACGGCCTCCGTGTGCAGGTGAGCGACGACGGCGCCGGCGGGGCCGACCCGGGCGGCTCGGGCCTGCGCGGGCTCGCCGACCGGGTGGCCACGCTCGGCGGGGAGCTGTCGGTGCGCAGCCCACGGGGCAGCGGCACCCGCGTGATCGCGACGGTCCCGTGCGCGTGATGGTCGCCGACGACGCGGCGCTGTTCCGGGCGGGCATCGCCCGGCTGCTCGCCGACGCCGGGTTCGACGTCACGGCGGAGGTGGGGGACGCCGACGCCCTGCTCGCCGCGGTCGAGAGGGACCCGCCGGACGCCGTCGTCGTCGACATCCGGATGCCGCCCACGCACACCGCCGAGGGGCTGGAGGCCGCGCGGGTGCTCGCCGCCCGCCACCCGGAGGTGGGCGTCCTCGTGCTGTCGGCGCACGTCGAGCCGCACTACGCGATGCGGCTCCTCGAGTCCGGCGCGACGGGCACCGGGTACCTGCTCAAGGAGCGCGTCACCGATCCCGGCGAGCTCACCGACGCCGTCCGCCGGGTGGCGGCCGGGGGAGTGGTGATCGACCCCGGCGTCGTGTCCCAGCTCGTCGGCCGGCGTCGCGTGCGCAACCCGCTGGACGCGCTGTCGGAGCGGGAGCGGGAGGTGCTGGCCGTCATGGCGGAGGGCCGGTCGAACCAGGCGATCTGCGAGCGGCTGTTCCTGAGCCCGAAGACGGTCGAGGCCTACGTGCACAACGTGTTCACGAAGCTCGACCTGCACCAGGCGGCCGACGCCAACCGGCGGGTGCTCGCCGTGCTCGCCTACCTGCGCGCCTGAGCGACCCGGTCCCCGGACGGGACCTCACGACCCCGGCGGACGGTACCGGACCTGCTGTGCCCGGCGCAGGGCCTCCATGGTCTCGTCCACCGTCAGCAGCACCGTCGTCTCCATCGGGCTGAGCGCACCGCCGGCCCCGATCGCCAGGGCGACCGCAGCCATGGAGACGTTGTCCGGGGCCTCCCAGAGCGTGAAGCCGTCGTGGGCGCCGAAGGCGTACCAGAACCCGTGCAGCTGCCCGCCGACCGACTCGATGTAGGTACGGGCGGCCGCACGACGGTCCTCGGGCTGCTCGATGAGGCGCGCCCAGGTCTCCGGCGTGTAGCTGAACCTGGTCAGGTAGAGCGGCATCGGCTGGCCTCTCGTCGGCCCCCGCGGAGGAGCCGACGCTAGCCCCCGACGACCCCGCGGTGGGGGCCGCTGCGCACGGCGCGGCCGGCGTGCCACGACGGGAGCACGGTGCTGCTCGCGCTAGGACGGGTCCCGCCACGCGGACGCCCGGTCCGCATCCCGATCGGGGACGACGTGCACGGCCGCTTCCTCCGCCGAGGCGGCGCCGGAGTCGATGCCGGCGTCGACGGCGTGGAGTTCCGGCTCCTCGTCACCCCAGCCGCCCTCGCCCTCGACCAGCCGGCCGGCACGCCGGTCACCGACCTCGTCGTCGAGCAGCTCACCGTCGGTGTCCGAGGTGTCACCGAGCCCGTCGCCCTCGGGGCGGTCGGTCTCCGGCAGCTCGCGGGCGAGGCGGCCGCTCAGGCTCTCCCCGGTGGACTCCTCCCACTCCGTGGTGCCCCAGTCGTCGACCCCCCAGGGCCGTTCGGCCGGGGACCACCCCGTGTCGAGGACGTCCTCGACCCCGCCGAGGTCCTCCAGCGTGTCCCGGGCGTCCAGGACCCCCGAGTCCTCCTCCGGATCCGTCCCGTCGGTGCCGAAGATCCCGGTCCCCATGCCGACACACCCCTCAGGTCGGGGACGGGCGGTCGCCGGACGTGACGGGCCGGCCGGCCGCTCGTCCCGTGGTCCGGTCAGCATCCGTCCGGCAGCGCAGCCGGGCATCGGTCATCTGACTGAGCGCGCACGGCTCCGTCGTGACGGTGGACGCCCGCAGGCGTGTCGTGACCGGTCGTCGGCTCGGCGCGCGGAGTGGTTGTGAGGCGGGCAGCTGGCGAGAGACGCTCTCACTTCCACGGGCAGACAGCCGTCCGTCCCCTCCTCCCGGTCGGGTCGCCGGCTCCGAGCCGAGGGGGACCGGGTGGACGATGGCGGCTCCGGGCGCCCGGCCGGCTCCCTGGTCGGCCGGGCCGGGGACGTCGCAGTGCTGACCGCGTTCCTGGACCGGGCGGCCGGACACGGTGCGGCCCTGGTGCTCACGGGCGAACCAGGGGTCGGCAAGAGCGCGCTGCTCGACGTGGCGGCGCAGGCCGCCGGCACCTCCGGGGTCCGGGTGCTGTCCGCCGCGGGTGCGGAGTTCGAGGCGGAGGTGGGCTTCGCCGCTCTCAACCAGCTGTTGGTGCCGGTGCTCGGCGAGCTGACGTCCCTGTCCGACCTGCACCGCAGCGCCCTCGCGACCAGCCTCGGGTACCGGGCGGGTCCGACCGCGGACCGCCTGGTGGTCTCCACCGCGGCCCTCACGCTCCTGCGGGAGGTCGCCACCGGGAGGCCCGTCCTGGTGGTCGTCGACGACCTGCCGTGGCTCGACCGGGCGAGTGCCGGGGTGCTGGGCTTCGTGGCCCGCCGGCTCTCCGGCGCCCGCATCGGCCTCCTCGCCGCGTCCCGGTCGGGCGACGGTGACTTCCTGCCGTTGGCCGGCCTGCCGGAACACGAGGTGCGACCGCTGGGGGACCGGGCGGCCGAGGAACTGGTGACGAGCCGCTACCCGACGATGGCCCCCCGGGTGCGTCGGCGCGTCGTCACCGCGGCCCAGGGCAACCCCCTGGCGCTCCTCGAGCTGCCGGCCGCGCTGACCGGTCGGCAGCGGGTGGCTCTCGAGGCGCTGCCCTCCGTCCTGCCCCTCAGCCGTCACCTGCAGGCACTGTTCGCCGACCGGATGGGCACACTCCCGCCCGCCACCCGGCGGCTGCTGCTGCTGGCCGCCCTGGACGGCACCGGGGACCTCCGGGTCCTCGGCGCGGCCTCCCGCGACGAGGACTGGCTGGACGGTCTGGCCCCGGCCGAGGAGGCCCGGCTGCTGCGCGTCGACGCGGAGACCCAGCGCCTGTCCCTGCGCCACCCGCTCATCGGCTCGGCGGCCGTCGAGCTGGCGACCAGCGGCGAGCGCCGCCGCGCCCACGCCGCGCTCGCCGAGGTCCTCGTCGACCAACCCGACCGCCGGGCGTGGCACCTCGCCGAGGCGGCCGTCGGCCCGGACGGGCCGGCCGCGGACCTGCTCGACGAGGCCGCGGACCGTGCACTCCGGAAGGGCGACGGGGTCCGTGCCGTCACCGCGCTGCTGAGGGCCGCGGACCTCAGCCCCTCCGGTCCCGACCGGGCCCGCCGTCTGGCGAGGGCCGCCTACGTGGGCGCGCACGCGGCCGGTGAGCTGCGCCGTGTCCCGGACCTCCTGCTGCAGGCCCGGCGGGCCGATCCGGACGGCGGGGGCTCGCTGCAGACGGCGATGGCCGCCTCCTACCACCTCTCCACCGGGGACGGGGACGTCGACGGCGCCCACGTCGCGCTGGTGCGCGCGATCGAGTCCGCGCTGCTCGGACCCGTCGGGGTGGGCGACCTCGACGAGGCCCTGCACGGCCTCCTGGTCATCTGTCACTCCAGCGGCCGGCCCGAGCCGTGGCAGGCCCTGGAGTCGGCGGCCGCCCGGCTGGGGCACCGGCTGGGCCTCGCCCTCTCGGTCGCCCGGTCGACGTTCGGCGCCCCGGCACACGCCACCGCCGCGGACCTGCGGCAGCTGGACCGGGTGATCGCGGGCATCGACGCCGAGGAGGACCCGGCGCAGATCGTGCGGACCGGGCTGGCCGCCTCCTACGTCGACCGGCTCGACGGCTGCCGGCAGGCGCTGTGGCGGGTGGTGGGGAGCGGGCGGGAGGGCGGCGCCGTGGCCTGCGCGGTCGACGCCCTGGTCGTGCTGTGCCAGGACGCCTACGGCGCCGGGCGGTGGGAGGAGGCCCGCCGGACGGCCGAGGAGGCCGTCGAGCTGGGTGAGGCCCTGGGCTACCGGCTCCCCAGCCTCTCGGGCACCTGCTGCCTGGCGCTGCTCGCGGCCGCCGAAGGTCGTCACGAGACGGCCCGGACCCTCGCCGGGCAGGTCGTCTCCTGGGCCGGGCCGCGCGGTGTCCGCGCGCTCGAGCACTCCGCGTACCGCGCCCGTGCGCTGGCGGCCCTCGCGGAGGGCGACTTCGAGGAGGCCTACCGGCAGGCGGCGGCGATCAGCCCGCCCGGTGTGGTGGCCCCGCACGTGCCGGTGGCCCCGTGGGTCACCCTGGACCTGGTCGAGGCCGCGGTCCGCACCGGCCGGCGCCAGGAGGCCGAGGCCCACGTGGCGGCGATGCGGGGACTGGAGGTCTTCCGGCTGTGCCCCCGGCTGGTCCTGCTGGCGGCCGGGTCGGCCGCCCTCACCGCCCCGGACGACGGTGCCGCCGCGTGCTTCGAGGAGGCGATGGCGACACCGGGGGCCGACCGCCACCCGTTCGAGTCCGCCCGGGTCCAGCTCGCCTACGGCGAGCACCTGCGCCGGGTCCGGGCGACCGGTGCCGCCCGGCTGCACCTGGCCGGCGCGCTGGAGGCCTTCACCCGGCTGGGCGCCCGCCCGTGGGCCGTGCGGGCGGAGCACGAGCTGCGGGCGACGGGGGTGTCCCGGTCACCGGTCGCCCGGGCGGCACCGGTGGAACTGACGCCCCAGGAGCACGAGATCTCGATGCTGGCGGCGGCGGGGCTGACCAACAAGCAGATCGGCGTGCAGCTCTACCTCTCACCGCGGACGGTGAGCGCCCACCTGTACCGGGTCTTCCCCAAGCTCGGGATCTCGTCGCGGGCGGCCCTGCGCGACGCGCTCGCCCGGGTGCCGCAGGAGGTGGGCGGACGGGGTGCCGGCTGACCGCCGGGAGCGACGCTGCCCGGTGTCACGCCCCGTCGACGTCGAGGACCCGCCGCACCAGCGCGTACGCCGTCTCGGTGGCCGTGGGCAGGTGGTCGCTGCGCCCCTCGCGCCACGACCGCACGGCCAACCGGAGCACGACCATGCCGACGGCCGCCTCGGCGACGACGGCGTCGTCGGGTTCCCGCAGGCCGCGCAGCTCCGCCAGGCCGCGGGCGAGCTGCGTCTCGACGGCGCGCTGGTCCGCGAGCGTCCGTCGCATCAGCCCGTCGTGGCCGAGGACGATGCGGTCGCGCAGGGCGAGTGACGCCCGCTGTGACTGCAGGTGGTCTGCGAAGGACCGGAGGACCCGGAGGAGCTGCTCGTGCCGGCCGGCCTCCTCGTGCGCGGACCCGATGGCGGCCTGCATCGCCTCGTCGAAACCCGCCCGGTAGGCGAAGACGACCTCCTCCTTCGTGCCGAAGTGCCGGTAGAAGGTCGCCGGCCCGACCTGCGCCTCGCGGCACACGTCCTCGACGGTCACGTGGTCGTAGCCGTGCGCGGCGAAGAGGCGCAGCGCCGTCTGCTCCAGCCGCTCGCGCGTCTCCAGACGCTTGCGGTCACGCAGCGAGACGGTCGCAGGCATGGGGATCTCCGTGGGCGGGGTGGTCGGCGTCCGGACGGATTCTGCGCCGGTCCGGCCGTCGTCGGCCCACCGACGCCGGGACGCCCGCGAGCCGGACGCGGGGAACCGCGGCCCAGTCAGATGACCGATGCCCACGGGTGCCGGTGCCGCACAGACTCGGCCCCGCCGGACAGCCGTCGCGGCGGACCCGCCCGAGGAGCCTGACATGAAGCCCACCATCGTCCTGGTCCACGGCGCCTACGCCGAGTCGTCGAGCTGGAACGACGTCATCACGCCGCTGGTCGACGAGGGGCACCGCGTGATCGCCTGGGCCGTCCCGCTGCGCGGGGTCGCCCGGGACGCGGCCGCGCTCACGGACCTCGTCCGGAGCATCGACGGCCCGGTCGTGCTGGTCGGCCACTCCTACGGGGGCGCGCTGCTGTCCAACGTGCCCGCCGACGCCGGCGACGTCCAGGGGCTGGTGTTCGTCGCCGGGTACGCGCTGGAGCCGGGGGAGAGCTGCGGCGACGCGTCCTCGCTCGCCCCCGGCGGCACCCTCGGCCCGACCCTGACCCGCGTGCCGCTCGGCGACGGCGGGGTGGACACCTACATCGACCCGGCGCGGTACCACCACCAGTTCGCCGAGGACCTGCCCGAGGCGCAGACGACCCGTATGGCCGTCACGCAGCGCCCGGTGACCGAGGCCGCGCTCTTCGAGCCGTCGGGCGACCCGCCGCTGTGGCGGACGGTGCCGAGCTGGTTCGTGTTCGGCGAGCTGGACCGCAACATCCCGGCGGGCGCGCACCGCATCATGGCCGAGCGGGCCGGGTCACGGCGCACCGTCGAGATCGCGGGCGCCTCGCACGTCGTGGGCATGTCCCACCCCGCCGAGACGGTGCAGATGGTCCTCGAGGCGACCGACGCCTCCGCGTCCGCGGCTGTGTGAGCGGGGCGCCGAGATGGTCCGGCCGGCCGCCGGCGCGCGGTTCACGCGGACGGAGCTGCAGCGATCCCCGTCCCCGGTGCCCGGCTGGGAGATCGTCCAGGCCCTCGCCGAGATCCCCGAGGGCGTGGCGTCGGGTCGGCACAGCCACCCGGGACCCGAGGTCGGTTACATCGTCCGGGGCGACGTGGCGATGGAGTTCGACGACCGGCCCACCGTCAGGCTGCACACCGGCGACCCCTTCCTGATCCCGCCGGGCGTCGTGCACAACGCCCGTAACGCCGGCGTGGTCACGACGAAGATGCTCTCGACCTACGTCGTCGACGAGAGCCGGCCGCTCGCGACCCTCTTCGACTGACCGGCCGGACCCGTCATGACGCCACCGGGGCCGGCTCGCGGCGACGGTTTCGACGGCTACGCGCAGGCGCAGCTCGCCGTGGGGGAGGTGACGCTCCGGGTGCGGTCCGGCGGGTCGGGGCCGCCTCTGCTGCTGCTGCACGGCTACCCGGAGACCCACCTCATGTGGGGTGGCATCGCCCGGGAGCTCGCCGAGGAGTTCACCGTGGTGGCGCCCGACCTGCGCGGCTACGGGGACAGCTCGAAGCCGCCGACCGTGGCCGGTCACGAGACCCACGGCAAGCGGGCCATGGCCGACGACGGCGTGCGCCTGATGCGACAGCTCGGCTTCGACCACTTCGACGTCGTCGGGCACGACCGGGGCGGCCGGGCGGCCTACCGCATGGCACTCGACTCCCCGGACGCGGTGCGCCGGGTCACCGTCATGGACGTCGTCCCCACCGGTGAGGTGTGGGCGCGCGCCGACGCGCGCACGGCCCTCGGCTACTGGCACTGGGCGTTCCTCGCCCTGCCCGAGCCGATCCCCGAGACGCTCATCGCCCCGGACCCGGAGTTCTTCTTCTTCGACGCCGAGTTCGGCGGCGTCATCCGGGGCTTCCGGCCGGAGGCGGTGGCCGACTACGCCCGGTGCCTCCGGGACCCGGCCGTCGTGCACGCCGTCTGCGAGGACTACCGCGCCGGTGCCACCTGCGACCGGCGGGACGACGACGAGGACCGCGCCGCCGGTCGCAGGATCGCCTGCCCGCTCCAGGTCCTGTGGGCCGGCAGGGGCGCGCTGGCGTCCTGGTACGACACGCTGGCGGTCTGGCGGGAGTGGGCCGACGACGTGACCGGTGAGGCGCTGGACTGTGGTCACTTCATGGCGGAGGAGAGGCCCGCGGAGACGCTGGCCGCGATCCGCCGTTTCCACGGCGGGGGCCGCGCGGGGCAGGTGCCGCGCGCGGTGCCCGCCGTCCCCGACGGACAGGTGGGACGACACCCGCACCGGACGGTGCGGGAGACGGGAGGCACCCGATGACCGGGACCACGGACGCCGACGACCGCCGGCTGGACGGGAACGCGGCGGCCGGCGTCCTGTCCGAGGTGCTCGCCGTCGACCCGACGACGGCGATGGTCACCTGCGCGCACTGCGGTGGCCGGGCCGCGCTGGGCGGGCACCTGCTCTACGCCGACGCGCCCGCGCTCGTGCTGCGCTGTCCGACCTGCACGGAGGTGGTCCTGCGGTGCGCCTCCGACGAGGCCGGGCTGCGCCTGGAGATGAGCGGCGTCCTGCTGTTGTCGGCGCCGCCCCCCAGCTGACCGTCCCGGGGCGTGCGCCCCGGGACGGTCAGGCCCGTGCCCGGGGCCGAGGGCACCCGCGGACGTCCGCGTCGACGGCGGCGCGGCACAGGTCCATCATGTCGACGATCCCCACCAGCACCCCGCCGGTGACCACCAGCAGGTGGTGGATCCGGCCCGCCACCATCGACCGCAGGGCGTCGCCGACCGGCGTGCCCGGTGCCACGGCGACGGGAGGGCCGGACAGGACGTCGCTGACGCGGAGCTGCTCGAGGTCCCGGCCGTCGGCCACCGCCCGGGTGACGTCGGCGTCGGTGACGACCCCGATCGGGACACCGGTGTCGTCGGGCCGCACGACGACGAGGGCGGTGTCCCCCGACCGCTTCACGAGGTAGGCGGCCGCGGCCAGGTGCGCCCTCAGTTCCACCGTCGTGACCGGTGGGCGCATGACGGTCCCCACGGTGGGCGCGCGGTCGTGGTGGGCGCGGCTGTCGGGGGCACCGCTGCTCCTCCTGGCGGGGCGGTCACGCCGGGTCCCCGATGCCGCCGAAGCGCTCGAGCCGGATCGCCGACGGGGGGTGCCCGAGGTCCACCAGGGTGGTGGCGACGGTCTCGACGAAGACGGTGGGGCCGCACACGAACACCCTCGGCCGGGCGTCGGGCGGGAAGGCGTGCTCCTGCAGCAGCGCGCCGTCGACGCGCCCCGTGGGTCCCGTCCAGTCCGGCGGCGCGCCCCGCGTGAGGGTCACCGTGGCCCCGGGCCCGAGCAGGTCCCCGCCCAGGACGTCGTCGGCGGTGCGGGCGGAGTAGAGCAGCCGGACCGGGGTGGGGTCCCCGGCGCGCCGCGCGTGGTCGAGCATGGCGAGGAAGGGCGAGACCCCGGCGCCCCCGGCCACGAGCTGCACCGGCCGCCGTCGCTCGGCCGGGGTGGCGGCGTCGGCCGCGGCCGACCAGACGAAGTACCCGCCGATCGGCCCGCGCAGCTCCAGGTCGTCCCCGGCCTGCATCTCCTCGGTGAGGTAGGGCGACACCTCACCGCCCGGGAGGTCCTCCACGAGCAGGTGCAGCCGGGGGTCCTCGGGCGGTGAGGCGATCGAGTAGCTGCGCTGGGCGGTGTAGCCGTCCTCGGCCGTCAGCCGGACGTCCACGTGCTGCCCGGGCAGGTGCCCGGGCCAGCCGTCCACGTCGAAGACCAACCGCCGGACCCTGGTGCTCGCGGGCAGGTTGTCCGTCAGCCTGGCGCGCAGCCAGGTCAGTCGCCGCTGTACCGCTGCTCGCGCCACGGGTCACCGCGGTCGTGGTAGCCGAAGGTCTCCCAGAAGCCGGGCTCGTTCCGCGGCCGCACGGACAGCCCGCGTACCCACTTCGCGCTCTTCCAGAAGTACAGGTGCGGGACGAGCAGCCGCGCCGGGCCGCCGTGCTCGGGGGCGAGGGGCTGCCCGTCGTAGGTGTCGACCACCCACGCCCGGCCGTCGGTCACGTCGTCGAGGGGCAGGTTGGTGGTGTACCCGCCGTCGCAGAAGGCCACCACGTAGGACCCCTCGACGCCGGCGTCGGCCAGCAGGGTGTCGACCGAGACGCCCTCCCAGCGAGTGCCGAACTTCGACCACTTGGTCACGCAGTGGATGTCGACCGAGACCGACTCGCGGGGCAGCTCCCGGAACTCCTCCCAGGTCCAGGTCTGCGGGGCGGCGACCTCGCCGCGCACCACGAGGTCCCAACCCGCCAGCGGTGTCCGCGGGGTCGGGCCGGCTGACAGCACCGGGAACAGGTCGCCGGTGTCGTACTGGCCCGGTGGCAGGCGGTCGTCCGTCGTGGCCGACCTCCGGCGCCCGAACCTCCGGGAGACCAGTGACATGGCCGTCCTCCTCCTCGTCCGGTGTTCCTCGGACCCGGCGGGGTCACCCTCCGGGGCGGGCGGGGCGCGGCGCATCGGTCAGATGACCGTCGCGCCGGCTACCCGAAGGTGACGGCGTAGACCTCGGCGCCGGGGTCGAGGAACTCGATCTCGGCGGTGGCGGTGTCGACCGCGCCGGAGCGGCGGACCAACTGGTGCAGCCGGCCCTCGGCCACCGTCCCGGAGCCGTCGGCGCCGACGTCGAGTCCGGCGTCGGCGCCCGGCGGCCGGCCGTCCAGGAGCAGCCGGAAGCGCACCGGCGTCCCCTGCCGTCCCGGCGTGGCGACCAGGTGGAGGTCGCGGGCGGAGAAGCGGACGGTCAGCCGCCCGACGGGCTCGTGGGACACCGCCGCCTCGCGGGCCACCGTCCAGGCACCGGCCAGGGCCCAGTGGCCCAGCCGCAGCCGGTCGGGGGCGGAGTAGGTGCGCGGCCGGTCGGCCACGACCCCGCCCGGGGAGGCGAAGCCGGTGGTCCGGTCGTAGCCGAGGTAGGTCTCGGCCGATCGCAGGCTGTCCCAGTCGGCGGGGGCCTCGACGCCGTGGGCCTCGACGCGCACCGGGTACGGCCCGAGGTCGCCTGCGCCGGCCTCGGTGAGCAGCTGCCGCAGGACCGTCTCGGTCTCCTCGTAGCCGCCCTCGCCGAAGACGTGGTGGCGCAGCCGCCCGGTCGCGTCGACGAGGTAGAGCGCCGGCCAGAAGTGGTTGTGGAAGGACCGCCAGACGCCGAAGGAGTCGTCGACCGCGATCGGGTAGCCGATCGAGCGGGCCTCCGCGGCCCGACGGACGCCGTCCGCGCCGTGCTCGAAGGAGAACTCGGGGGAGTGCACCCCGATGACGACCAGCCCGGCGTCGCGGTAGGCGTCGGCCCAGGCGCGCACGTACGGGAGCTGGCGCAGCCAGTTGATGCAGGTGTGGGTCCAGAAGTCGACGAGCACCACCCGGCCGCGCAGGTCGGCGCCGGTGAGCGGGCGCGAGTTGAGCCAGTCGGTCGCCGCGGCTAGGGAGAAGTCGGCCTCGACCGGCCACAGCGCGTCGGCACCGTCGGCGTCCCCGCGGTCCTCGGCGCGGACGTCGTCGGAGCGGAACAGCTGCCCGAGACGGCGGGCGCGGTCCAGCAGGTGGTCGGAGCTCAGGTGGTCCGAGGTCATGGCCGGGGTCCTCTCACGGGCGGCGTGCGCCCCCACCCTCGGCCCGCGCCGGGGTCGCTCGCGCCCGTGGCCGTCCCTGGCGTGGCCCGGGGGCCCGGCCCCGGGCCACCCCGGAGCGGTCCCGTCCCCGTCGGGCAGCGCCCACCGCAGCTCCCGGCGCGAGGTGATGCCGAGCGTGGTGAGGACCTTGCGCAGGTGCCACTCCACCGTCCGCGCGCCGAGGAACAGCCGGGCGCCGATGTCCGGGTTCGACATGCCGTCCCGGGCCAGCCGCGCGATGTCGGCCTCCCGCGCGTGGAGGGCGTCGCGGACGTCCCCGGTGCGGGTCCGCACGGTCGCGCCGGTGACCAGCAGTTCGCGTCGGGCCTGCTCCGCGGAGCCCCGCAGCCCGGCGAGAAGGTCCGCCGGCGGCGCGACGAGGCGCGCTCGGAGCTCACGCCGCAGGAGCTGCACATCGCCCGGCTCGCCCGCGACGGGCGGACGAACCCGGAGATCGGCGCGTTGCTGTTCCTCAGCGCCCGGACCGTCGAGTGGCACCTGCGGAAGGTGTTCGACGAGTCGGGGATCACCTCGCGCCGGGTCAGGCCGCGCTGGCCGGCCGCGACACCGGCGGCCCCGCCGGCGGGGCACCGGCCACCCGCACGGCGTAGCCGCCGTCCCGGGCAGGACCGGCCCGGCGCCCGGCCGCCCCGTGCGGGGACGGCCGGACGCCCGGGCGCACAGGCGCGGCGGGCTCACCGGCCCGGGAGGCGCTGCGTGACCTCCTGCAGGACCCAGCCGTTGCCGTCCGGGTCGCTGAACACGGCGTGCGAGGAGTAGCTGCCGCCGGCCGGGTCCCGCCCCGGCAGCCGGACGCCCGGCTCGTCGGGGTGGAACCGCCCGGCCGCGCCGTGGAACACCTCGCTCACCGCGACGCCGTGCTCGACGAGCTGGGCGCGGGTGGCCTCGATGTCCTCGGTGACCAGCAGCAGCCCCTCCTGCGACCCGGGGACCATGCGGGTGATCCCGGTGCCGAAGCTGATCGAGCACCCCGACCCGGGCGGCGTGATCTGCACGATGCGGAAGTCGTCTCCCGCCACGATGTCGGCGTCCTCGCGCCAGCCCAGCCCCTTGTAGAACTGCTTGGCGCGGTCGACGTCGGTGACGGGCACGACGACGACCTCGAGCTTGACGTCCACGGGGACCTCCTCGGTGTGGTGGGTCAGGACACCGCTGCGGTGAGCGGCTGCCGGTCGGTGGTCACTGCCGGGCGCCCTCGACGTGGAGGGTGGCGTCGGCGACGGCCTGGTCCTCCGTCCGGCCCTCCTGGCGCGCCATGATGTAGGCGGCGTACCAGCCGGACCAGTGGTGGGGCGGTGAGGTCGGCTCGTACTCGCCGTGGTGGTCCTCGGCCTCCCGCAGGAGGGCGGTCAGGTTCTCGACGTCCATCGGTGGGTCCTCGTGGGTCTCGGGGCCGGGTCAGCGGCCGGGGAGGCGGGTCGTGATCTCCTGGAGCAGCCAGCGGTTGCCGTCGGGGTCGGTGAACGGGGCGTACGAGGCGTAGCTGCGGCGTCCGGGGTCCAGGCCTGCCGCCTGCGTCGCGGGGTCCGCGCGCAGCGCGAGCGCCCCGCGGGCGTCGTGGACGATCCCGCCGACGTCCACGCCCTGCGCGACGAGCTCGGCGCGGGCGGCCTCGACGTCGTCCACGGCGAGGAACAGGTTCCCCGCCGAGCCCGGCCGCTCCGATCCCATCCCGGTGCCGATGTGGATCGAGCACCCCGAGCCGGGCGGCGTCATCTGGACGAGGCGGAAGTCGTCCTCCAGGACGACGTCGGCGTCCTCGCGCCAGCCCAGGGTCTTGTAGAACTGCTTGGCCCGGTCGACGTCGGAGACGGGCACGACGACGACCTCGAGCTTCATGTCCACGACGTGCGCTCCTCGTCCTGGCCGGACCGGACCCGGTCGGGGCCGGTCCCGTCAGGCTGGCGCGGACGGTCCCCGTGCCGACCCAGGGGAACCCCCTGGTGTGCCGACTGGTCCCGGGACCCGGACGACGGCGGCCCGGCCCGGGCGCCGCCCCGGGACCGGTCGCCGCCCCGGACGTCGAACGAGAGGTGGCACCCCGTGCGTCCCGACATCGTCCCGGGGGCTGGCTCTCCCGACCACCGGCTCCCCGACCACACCTGCACCGTCCGCACGCTCGGCGAGCTGCAGGGCGACGACCCGATGATCCCGCACACCCTCGTGCTGAGCCCGGGCTGGTGGTCCACCCGGTCTACGACGGCTACCGGTCCTGGGGTCGGCCGTCGATCGACGACCTCTGGCACGACCTGCGCGCGGCCACCGCCGCGAGCCGCCCCGACCGGGACCTCGCCACGCCCGGGCTGCGGGAGGCCTGGGACGCCGGCGACTGGTCGCGGTTCCACGGGTGGAACCTCCGACCCCGCCCGTCGCCGGCGCGGACCGGCGGCGCGCCCGGCGCCCGAGGCGTGAGGACCGCCGCCGCCAGCCCGGATCAGGTGGGGACGCGGTCCGCGCCCAGGGGGGACCGCCAGAGGTCCCGGCGGGTGGTGATGCCGAGCTTCCCGAACACCTTCCGCAGGTGCCACTCCACCGTCCGCGGGCTGATGTAGAGGGCCGTGGCGATCTCGGAGTTGGTGTGGCCCCGCGCGGCCAGCCGCGCCACCTGGGTCTCCTGGGCGGTGAGCTCGGCGGAGGTCTCCACCGCGCGCCGGCGCACCGTCTCCCCGGTGGCCTGCAGCTCGCGCCGGGCCCGCTCGGCGAACGCCTCCGCGCCCATCGCGGCGAGGGCCTCGTACGCGGTCCTCAGCTGGACCCGGGCGTCGATCCGGCGGCCCTCCCGGCGCAGCCACTCGCCGTAGAGGAGCCGGGCCCGGGCGAGCTCGACCTGGACCCGCGTGCCCGCGAGCCGGTCGACGGCCTCGCGGTGCAGCTCCTCGGCGGCCCGGCCTCCGCGCAGCAGGGCCCGCCGGCTCGCCGTCACGCCCAGCACCCACTCGGTGCCGCTGGCGCCCGCCACGGCCGACAGCGTCTCGAGCGCCGCGGCCGCCGTCGCGGTGTCCCCGCTGCGCGCGCCGGCCTCGACCAGCTCGGCCAGCGCCCAGGAGGACGGGCCGTGCCTCAGCGGCCCGGCGGTCGCCTCCCGGGCCGCCGACACCGCGTCCGCGTACCGGCCGAGGCCGTTGCACAGCACGGCGCGGGCCCACTGCACCGTCGTCGCGCCCGTGTCCCCGCCCCGACCCGGCCGGCCCGCTCCAGCAGGCGGGAACCCGGCGGCATCCGCGGCGGCGACGGCCTCGACGGCCTCGACGGCCTCGTCCACCACGCGCTCGTCCCGCTCGCCGCAGCCCCGGTGGGCGGCCACGGCCGCCTCACCGTGCAGCGCCAGGGACGTCCGGCCGCCGGTGAGCTCCTCCACCGACCGGACCTGCAGCACCAGCGCCCGGGCGGCCGCGAGGTCCCCGGCCAGCAGCGGCACGAGCAGCCGCTGGCCGAGCGCGAGCGGCAGCGCGCCCACGGCGCCGCTCTCCCGTGCGACGGTCACGTGCCGGCGGGTCAGGGCATCCCAGCCGGCGTCGTCCCACAGCGAGACCGCCGTCGACGCGGCCAGCGGGGTCAGCCGCAGCGCCTCGGCCAGGGTGGGCTCCTCGCGGAGGAACGCCTGCACCGCCTGCCGCGAGACCGGGGCAGCGGCGGCGTACCCGTCGGTGACCAGGACCGCCAGGGCCTCCAGCAGCAGGTCCCCGCTGCGGGGCGCGTGCGGCGGCGGGGCCTCCCGGACGACGCGCGCCACCTCGCGCACGTCCGGACCCGTCGCCCGGCCGGCGGACAGCGCCGAGGACAGCGCGTCGAGGTAGGTGTCCCGGGCGAGGTCGGCGTCGAGCGGCTCGAGCCGGCGGGCCGCGGCGAGCAGCAGCGGCAGCGCGTCCTCGTCGCGGCTGGTGGCCGACCGCATCTGAGCCTCCAGCAGCTCCGCCCGTGCCCGCCCGGCCTCCCCGAGCGGGCCCGCCCGGGCCGTCGCGAGCAGGGCCGAGGCGTCCTCGAAGGCGCCGGCGACCACCGTGGCCTGGGCCGCGTCGAGCGCCCGCTGCACCCGCCGTGCGGGGTCGGGCGTGAGCAGGGCCGCGCGCTCGAGGAACGCGGCCGTGGCCGCGAGCCCGCCCTGCGCGAGCGCCCGGCCGGCCGAGCGCTCCAGGTCGGCGGCGACGGCCTCGTCCGTGCCCACCGTGGCCTGGGCGCGGTGCCAGGCCCGGCGGTCGGGGTCGGAGCCGGGGTCGGTGACCTCGGCCAGCGCGCGGTGCACCTGCCGGAGCTCCTCGCGGGGAGCCGCGGAGCGGACGGCCGAGCGGACCAGCGGATGGCGGAACCGCACCCGGTCGCCCAGCTCCACCAGCCCGGACGCCTCGGCCGCCGACACCGCGTCCGCCCCGATCCCCAGCCGTGCCGCGGCCCGCTGCAGCAGCCGGACGTCGCCCACCGGGTCAGCGGCCGCGACGAGGAGCAGCTGCCGGGAGGCCCGGGGGAGGGCGTGCAGCTGGTCGGCGAACCCCTGCTCCAGGCGGGAGACGAGCGAGCTCCCGGGAGCGCCGCCGTCGCCCCCGAAGGCGAGCTCGGCGGCGGAGGCCCCCCGGTGCAGCTCCAGGAGCGCCAGCGGGTTGCCGCGGCACTCCGCCAGGACGCGGTCGCGCACCCGGGGGTCCAGCGCCCCGGGCACCGCCGACCGCAGGAGGGCTGCCGCGTCCTCGTCCGCGAGCGGCCCGACCACCAGCTGCGGGACACCGGCGAAGGGCGGGCCGTCGCCGGCGCCGCGCGCGGCGAGGACCATCCCCACCGGTTCGGCGACGAGCCGCCGGGCGACGAACTCCAGCGTCTGCACCGAGGCCTGGTCCAGCCACTGGACGTCGTCGACCACGCACACGAGCGACCGCTCCTCGGCCACCTCGGAGAGCAGGGTCAGCACGGCCAGCCCCACGAGGAAGCGGTCCGGGGGGTCGCCCGGCCGCAGCCCGAACGCCGTGGCGAGCGCCTCCCGCTGCGGGCCGGGCAGCGCCGGCAGCCGGTCGAGGAACGGGTGGCACAGCTGGTGCAGGCCAGCGAAGGCCATCTCCAGCTCCGACTCGACGCCGGACGCGCGGGCCACCCGGCAGCCCGCGGCGCGGTGCACGAGGAACCGCAGCAGCGCGGTCTTGCCGATCCCGGCCTCCCCCCGCACCACGAGGACCTGGCTGCGGCCGGCGGCGACCGCCGCCACCAGGCCGCCGAGCCGCTCGCACTCGGCGCGCCGTCCCACCAGGCCCGGCCATGCGGCCGGCGGGAGGGCGCCCTCGCGGAACACCGGCCGGCCGGTCCGGGGTCCGGCGTCGGCCCGGCGGCCGGCCGGCAGACGGGTCCCGATGCCGGAGCGGCCGGACGCGGTGGCCGGCCGCACCGCGCTGTGTCGTGACGCCGTGCCGAGGCGTGCGTCTGCCATCGCGCCTCCTCGCCCGGACGGCGGGACCGCCCCGTCCCCCGCGGACGACGCTAGGGACGGCCACGGCCGCGGGCATCCGTCATCTGACTGGGGTCCCGGCCCGGGCCCGGTCCGCGCGGGCTCCCCGCCGCCTGCGGCGAGGGGACCAGGGGGCGGCCAGGGGGTCTCCCTGGTGCGACCCGGCGGCGGCGGACGCGACGGTCGTGCCGGCACAGCCACGACACAGGGAGGCCCGCATGAGCACCACGGAGACCCGCGACGCCGCGGGCACGACGACGGGACCGGCCACGGTCGACATGGGCCTCGAGGTGGTGGTCATCCCGGTCGCCGACGTCGACCGCGCCATCGACTTCTACCGGCGGCTGGGCTGGCGCTTCGACGGCGACTTCCGCGACGACGACGGCTTCCGCGGGATCCAGTTCACGCCGAGGGGCTCGGGGTGCTCGATCCAGTTCGGCACCAAGGTGACGCCGGCCGAGCCGGGCTCCGCACAGGGTCTGCACCTGATCGTGTCCGACATCGAGGCCGCGCGGGCGGACCTCGTCGCCCGGGGCGTCGACGCGAGCGAGGTCTACCACTGCGCCTCCGGCTACGCCTGCCGCTTCCCGGGCAACGACCCGCCCGTCCCCGGCCCGCACCCCGACCGCGGCACCTACGGGTCGTTCGTGTCCTTCGCCGACCCCGACGGCAACGGCTGGGTGCTCCAGGAGATCACCACACGCTTCCCCGGCCGGGTCGACGGCGACACCACCTATGCGTCGGAGGCGGAGCTGGTGCAGGCGCTCCGACGGGCCGCGGCCGCCCACCGGGAGCACGAGGCGCGCACCGGCGAGACCGACGCCGACTGGCCCGCCTGGTACGCCCGCTACCTGGTCCGCGAGCAGTCGGGTGAGCAGCTCCCGGCCTGACCCCGCACCGGCCGGGCCGGCCTACCGTGCCGGTCGGGCCACACCGACGGCCCACCTGCCGCGCCCCCGCTCGCGGCGGGTGGGCTGGGGTCGGCCGGGCGACCCGGCCGCACGGCACCGGACCCGTGCCACGAGGGGGCGCGACGGCGGCCGCGGGGTGCCACCGTCCTGCCCATCGCGCACCACCCCGGAACCCGCCGCCGGCGGCACCGGACCCGGTCCGCTGCCGGGACCGGGTGGACCGTCTCGACGGGGTGCTCGCGCCGGTCCAGGTGCGGGTGGTGGTTCAGGTGCGGGTGGTGGCGCGCAGCTCCAGCAGTGCGTGCAGGAACGCCTCCGAGAACGTCGGGAACGGCTGGATGACGTCCTCGAGCACCTCCAGGGGCACGCGCGCCCGGATGGCCAGGGTGGCCTGTTGCAGCCACTCACCGGACCCGGGGCCGAGGGCGTACGCCCCGGTCAGGCGCGACCCGTCCGAGACCAGCGTGAGGAAGCCGGGCTCGGTGTCGTAGGAGCGGGTCCAGGTCGCCGTCCGCGCCACCCCCGACAGCGGGACGGTCACCGTGACCGGGCCGTCGGCGGCCCCCACGGCGGCGGCCTCCGGGTCGGTGTAGGTCACCCGCGGGACGGCGGAGTAGTCCACGGCGCGCGGTCGGCCCAGGATGTTCGACGCCACGACCCGCGCCTGGTACTTGCCGACGTGCGTCAGCGGCCACGGGGTCATCACGTCACCGACGGCCCACAGCCCCTCGCGGGCGTTCATCCGCGCGTCGAGGCGGAGCTCCTCGAGACCGACGGTCTCCAGGCCGATGTCCTGCACCCGGGGACGGCGGCCGGTGGCCACCAGCAGCCGGTCCCCGCGCAGGGGCTCGCGGTCGGGGAACTCGAGTACGAAGTCCTCGCCGTCCCGGCGCGCGGCCGACGCCATCTGGCCGAAGTGCAGGCGCACCCCCTCGGCCTCCAGCGCCGTCCCCAGCGCCGTCCCCAGCGCACGCGGCTCACGGGCGAGCAGGTGGTCCATGCCCTCGACGATCGACGCCGAGCCGCCCAGCCGGGTGACGGCCTGGGCCATCTCCACGCCCACGGGGCCGCCGCCGAGGACGAGCATGTGGCGGGGGACCTCGGTCATGCTCGTCGCCTCGCGGCTGGTCCAGAAGCCGGGCAGCTCGCGCAGGCCCGGGACCGGCGGGATGAAGGGGTCCGAGCCGGTGGCCACGACGACGTGCTCGGCGGTGTAGGTCGTGTCGTCCACCCGCACGCAGCCGTGGCCGGCGAGCCGGCCGTGGCCGCGGATGACGTCGATGCCCTCGCCCTTCGCCCACGCGGCGGCGCTCGTGTCGTCGTAGTTCGACACCATGAAGTCCCGCCAGGCGAAGGCCGCGGCCGTGTCGACCGGGCCGGTCACCGCCTGGGCCGCGCCCGGTGCCCGCCGTGCCGCCGCCAGTGCCTCACCCGGCCGCAGCAGCGTCTTCGACGGGATGCACGCCCAGTACGAGCACTCACCGCCGACCCGCTCCCGCTCGACGACGGCCACCCGGAGTCCGCCCTCCGCGAGCCGGGCGGCGCAGTGCTCACCGGGGGCTCCGCCACCCAGCACGATGACGTCGTAGTCCATGGCTGCTCCTCGGGAGGTCATCACTGTCGCGGCTCCTCGCGTCGGTACCGGCCGGGGTCGGGAGTCCCTCGAGCGTCGCGGTCGGGCCGGGTCGTCGCGCCCGTGGAAGCCCCTGGTGTCCCCGCCCCGGCGGCAGGAACGGGGGTGCCGGGGAGGGAGCGGCCCTCCTGGCGGGCGTCGACGGGCAGGAGACACGTGAGGGACCAGGGGTGTCCCTGGCGCGAGGGCCGGCGGCGGGCCGGGAGGGTCGCGGCGGCGTCGGCGGTCGCCGCGCCCCGAGTCCGACGAGTGGAGGTCGCCCGTGCGTCCCCCCGGCACCTCCGGCGGTCCCGTCCCCGCCGCCGTGCTGCCCGCCGATGCCGGCGGCCGCCCGCCCGCCGGGCCCCGCCCGGGTCAGGAGGCCGACGGCGGGGTCCGGGGGTCCGCTGCACCGCCGTCCGGTGTGCCGTCCCGCCAGACGTACCGGTCGCGCTTCGGGTCCTCCCGGGACGAGCGCGACGCCAGGAACCACGGACGCCAGGAACCACGGGTGCCGGTCGGAGGAGTGGTCGGGCACCCAGTCGAGGAGCACGCGGAGGCCGCGCACGGGGCAGTCGGCGACCAGTCCGTCGAGGTCGTCGAGGGTGCCGAACAGCGGGTCGACGTCGCAGTAGTCGGCGACGTCGTAGCCGAGGTCGGCCATCGGCGAGGGGGACACCGGGGACAGCCACACCGCCTGCACGTGCTTCGCGGTCAGGTGGTCGAGGTGGGCCCGCAGGCCGCGGAGGTCGCCGACGCCGTCGCCGTCCCCGTCGGCGAACGAGCGGGCGTAGACCCGGTAGACGGTGCCGCGCCGCCACCACGGGGGCGAGCTCGTGCGCGGAGCGTGGGGCCGCGGGGCGCGCGGGCGGGGACAGTCATCCGACTGAATCGGTCCCGCCCGGGACGGTGGCAGCATCCGCGCATGACCGGCTCGCCGCGCCGCCGCCGTCCGTTCCCGAGGGCGCGGGAGGACGCCGCGGGCCCGACCGGGCGCCCGCCGCGGGTGGTGGTGGTCGGCGGCGGGTTCGCCGGCTTCCACGCCCTGCGGTATCTGCAGCGGCACCTGCCGCGCGGGACCGCGGAGCTGGTGCTGGTCACCCCCAACGACTACCTCCTGTACAGCCCGCTGCTGCCGGAGGTGGCCACCGGTGTCGTCGAGGCACGGCACATCGCGGTGTCCCTGCGGCGCACCCTGCCGCGCGTGCGGCTCGTCCTGGGCCGCGTCTCCGACGTCGACCTGACCGGCCACCGGGTCACCGTGCAGCGGGCCGGCCTGGTGCAGCGGCTCGACTGGGACCAGCTGGTCCTGGTGCCCGGGTCGATCACCCGGCAGTTCGACATCCCGGGCGTGCCCGAGCAGGCCCGGGGGTTGAAGACGCTGGTGGAGGCCGTCTACCTGCGCGACCACCTCCTCGAGCAGCTCGACCTGGCCGACGCCCAGCCCGACACCGAGGAGGGCCGGGCGGCGCGCGCGGAGATGCTCACGGTCGTCGCCGTGGGCGCCGGCTACACCGGCACCGAGTTCGTCGCCCAGGCCCAGCGCTGGCTGACCCGCATCGAGCGGCGCTGGGACCGCACCCGGGCCCGGGACGTGCGGTGGGTGCTCGTCGACGTCGCCCCGGCCGTCCTGCCCGAGCTCGGCCCGCGGCTCGGCGCGCACGCGCTGCGGGTGCTCCGCGACCGCGGCGTCGACGTCCGCCTGCGCACCAGCGTCGCCTCGGCCGAGGACACGCGCGTCGTCCTCACCGACGGGACCACGATCGCCACCCGGACCCTGGTCTGGGGCGCCGGGGTGGTGGCGAGCCCACTGGTCATGGAGCTGGGGCTGCCGACCCGCCGCGGCCGGCTGGTCACCACCCCCGAGCTGTCGGTCCCCGGTGCCGACGGCGTCTGGGCGGCCGGGGACGCCGCGGCCGTGCCCGACCTCGCGGTGGACGCGGCCGCCGACGGGCACCGGCCCGACACCCAGCCCACCGCCCAGCACGCGCAGCGGCAGGGCGTCGCCCTGGGCCGCAACGTCGCGGCCGCGCTCGGCCACGGCACCGCCCGCCCCTACCGGCACCCCGACCTGGGCCTGGTCGCCGACCTCGGCGGGCTCGACGCCGTCGCCCGTCCCCTGGGGATCCCGCTGACCGGCCCGGTGGCCAAGGTGGTCGCCCGCGGCTACCACCTCTACGCGCTGCCGGCGACGTCCAACCGGATCCGGGTGGCCCTCGACTGGGCGTTCCAGACGCTGCTCCCGCCCGACGAGACCCAGCTGTCGGTGGTGCGGGAGGAGGACGCCCGGCTGGCCACCGCCCAGGCCACCGCCATCTACCGCCCGACGGCGTAGCCGCGCAGCGCGTCCCGGGTCAGCCCTGCCCGGCCATGCGCCTGACCGTGCCGATCACGTAGACGACCGACAGCACGAAGAAGACCCCGCCGACCACCGCCTGCACCTGGTCGGCGTCGACCCGGGAGCGCCTTGCGACCGGTCCGGCGACGGCATCGGCCAGCTTCGCACGCCAACCCTGCAGTCCGGCCTTGCCCAAGGAGACGACGTCCACGGGCGGCAGGTACCCGCCCCCGCCGGATGTAGGCCACTGGATGGTCCCCGGCGCGCCGCCGGGCCGCCCGGCCGGCCGCGCCGCGGTCACCGGTCAGCAGCAGCGCGGTCGACAGCAGGACGGCGCGCCGCTCGGCGACGAACCGCCGGAACGACTCCCCGCCGTGCCTGCGCGTGCCGTCCCCGCCCACCCGGCCCCTCGCCGTCCGCACCTGCGCCCCGGCCGGTGTCCGCCGTCGACGGGGGTCCGGTCCTGCGCGGACCGTGCCCCACGGTCCCCGACCGGCCCGCCGCGCGCACCGCGGAGCCGCGGCGCCACCCGTGGCGGGCCCGCGGCCCTACGGTGCGGCGGCATGGCGCACCGGTCGACGCTCGCGGCGGTCTCCTCGGTCCAGCTGGCCGCACAGCTGGCGGGTCACGTCGTCGCGCTGCGGCGGCGCCGGCACTTCGACGTCCCGTTCATGGCGGGGAGCCCGGAGCACCTCGTGCGGGACTGGCTGTGGTTCGGCACCGCCTACAGCGCCCCGCCGTACCTGCTCGTGCCGCAGCTGTGGGCCACTGCCCGGCTGCTCCGCGGGCCCGGCGCCGGGTCCGACGACCGGGCCCGCTGGGTGCTGCGGTGGCTGGGCACCGGCCTGTCGGTGGGCTACCCGAGCGAACGGTGGACCCGCGCCCGGCTCCGCCCCGGCGGCGCCGACCCGGTCGAGACGCCGGTCGTGGTGGCCGGCTGGGGCGGCGCGCTCGCCCTGGCCGTCCTCGCCCGTCGCTAGGCCGCGGCGTACCAGGCGGCCAGGCGCGAGAAGCCCTCGTCCAGGCTCACGTGCGGCCGCCACCCGAGGGCGGCGCGCGTCCGCCGCTGGTCGAACCAGTGGGCGGTGGCCAGCTGCTCGGCGAGGAAGCGGGTGACCGGCGGGACCGTGCGCCGCCGCGTCGCCTCCCAGAGCCCCTCGACCGCGGCGCCGGCCACGTAGGCCAGGCCGAACGGCACCCGCCGGCGCGGTCCGGGGACCCCGGCGGCCCGGCAGAGCCGGGCGACGACCTCCGCGACGGGGCGCGGCTCGCCGTTGGAGACGACGAGGGCCTCGCCGTGCACGGGTCCGCAGGCGTCGACGGCGGCGACCAGGGCCGCGGCGGCGTTGTCGACGTAGGTGGTGTCGACCAGCGCCGCGCCCGCGCCGATGGTCGCCAGCCGTCCGGCTCGCGCGCGGGTGACGATGCGCTCGACGAGCTGGGTGTCGCCCGGGCCCCACACCAGGTGCGGGCGGACCACGAGGACGGCGAGCGCGGCGGAGTCGGCGGCCAGCGCGTCGAGCTCGGCCAGCGCCTTGGACCGGGAGTAGCGGCCGCGGGCCCGGGCGGGGTCGGCCGGCTCGGCGCCCACCCCGGTCAGCGCCGTCCCGGCGTGCGCCACGGACGGGGAGGAGACGTGCACCAGCCGGCCGACGCCGGCCGCCCGGCAGGCGTCGACGACGGCGCGGGTGCCGCTGACGTTGGCGTGCGCGTACTCCGACCACGGGCCGGTGACGTCGACCTTCGCGGCCAGGTGCAGCACGGCGTCCTGACCCCGGACGGCCCGGCCGACGACCGCCGGGTCGGCGACGTCGCCCAGCACCTCCGGGCACGGCAGTCCCGAGGGACGGCGCTGCAGGACGGTCACCTCGTCGCCGCGCTCGAGCAGCGCGGTGGCGGTGGCCCGCCCCAGCATCCCGCTCGCGCCGGTGACCAGGACCCTCACGACCGGCGGGCGCGCCGCGGGGCGCGGGCGCCGGCCAGCACGCGCGCGGCCCGGCGGCCGACCTCGGTGCGGTCGACCTTCGACTGGTGGCGGATGTCCACCGGCAGCGCCGCGGTGGTCAGCACCGCGGCGACGTCGACCCCGGCGGCCGCCCGCACGGCGTCGGCGATGTCCGGTCCGGCCAGGTCCATCCGCCGCCGGCGACCGGACGAGCCCCCCGACGGCACGACGGCGACCACGACGACCTGCGTCCCGGCCGGTCCGACGCCGACGGCGGCCGCGGCCGACACGCCGTCGACCCGCTCCACGCGCTGCTCGATCCCAACGGGGGTGACGACGCCCGCAGCGGTGGTGACGACGTGCTGCAGGCGGCCCTCGATCCACAGCCGCCCGTCGGCGTCGAGGTGGCCCACGTCGCCGGTGCGGTGCCAGCCGGGGTCCCGGGACGCCGCCCGCTCGAGCGCCCACAGCGCGTCGTAGCGGTCCTTGACGTGCGCGGACCGGACGCAGACCTCGCCCGTGACGCCGGGGCGGTCGGTGAGCTCGCCGTCGGCGGTGCCCTCGGGCGACAGGGGGCTGACCCGCACGGTGACCCCCGCCAGGGGGGCGCCCACGCACACGCCCTCGCCGTCCCCGGCGGCCTCGATGCCGGCCAGGGAGACGTCGGTGACCGGCAGCACCTCGGTCATCCCGTAGGGGGTGTGGGCGTCGGCGGCGGGGAGGACCGCCCGCAGCGCGCGCAGCAGCGACGCCGGGACGGGGGCGCCGGCGGACACGAGCAGCCGGATGCGGGCCAGTGCCGCCCGCTGCCCGGCCGACAGGTCCGGTGCGGTGGCCGCGACCCGCCGCAGCGCCGCGGGGGAGGCGAAGACCACGGTCGCGTCGACCGCGACCGCGGCGTCGGCCAGGGCGGTCGCGGTCAGCGACCCGGGGGCGGTGACGTCGACGTCCGGTACCGCTGACCCGATGCCCAGGGCCGGCCCGAGGATGGCGAACGGCGCGAACGCGGCCACCAGCCGGTCGCCGGGCGCGAGGGCGTAGGTGGAGCGCACGAGGTCGAGCTGCGCGGCGGCCTGGCGGTGCGTGTAGACGACGCCCTTGGCCGGCCCGGTGGCGCCGGAGGTGAACAGCACCGCGCAGTCGTCGTCGACCGGGACCTCCGCGGGCAGCGGCGCGGACCGGCCGA
>NZ_JBFNXQ010000032.1:0-48830 GCF_041018925.1 Geodermatophilus maliterrae | reverse complement strand
GCGGCCAGCTCCTCGGCGCGGTCGAGCAGCTCCTGGTGCCGCCCGGCGGCGCGGGCGGCCCGGTCGCGCGCCGCCCGCGCGGCACCGGCCGCCTCCTCCGCGGCCACGACGGCCGCACGCGCCTCCTCACGGGCGGCCTCGACCTCCCGGCGGCGGTGCTCCTCGGTGGCCCGCCGGCGCTCCTCCGCGGCCCGGCGCGCCCGCTCGTCCCCGTCGGACCGCGACCGGCGGGCCGGCGCCTGTACCGGCGCGGGACAGGCCGGCCGCGGCGGGGGCACCACCCGCAGGTCCGGCCGCGACCCGAGGCCGGGGCCCATGCCCTGGTAGGACAGCGCGCCGGTCAGCCGGCCGCCCAGCAGCGCCTCCCCGGCGTCCGCGTCGGCCAGGGCGGCCCGCAGCGTCTCCTCGACCTGGCCGGCGACGGCCTCGCTGAGCGGGTGCCCCAGCCGCGCCGCCAGCACCCGCGCCTGCCGGGTGAGCGCGGCCAGCAGGCGGGAGCGCTGGGTGCCCAGCGCCCTGAGCTCGTCGCCGGCCAGCGTCTGCTGCGCCTCGCGGAGCAGGTCGCCGAGCTCGACCAGCCCGGCGATCTCGTCGGGCCGGTCGCGCACCAGCGCGTTGCACGCCCACGCGGCGGTCGAGGGCCGGCCCAGCGCGCCGATCTCCCCGGCCAGCGCGCGGTCCCCGGCCGCACGGGCCCGGCGGGCGGCCGCGGTGCGGGCGGCCACGAACTCGCCCGGCGGCAGCCCGTACAGCTCGTCGGCGACCTCGTCGAGGTCCACGGCACCTCCTCGACCGGCCGGACGTCACCGTCAACCTGCCACGACGCTCCGGGGAGGAGGCGCCCCGGGAAGACACCGGGCACGGGACGGCGTTGCCGCCGTCGTCGTGCGGGTGGTCGACTCGCCGCGACGACGAGAGGGGTGGCGGGATGACGACGTGCGGACACCTGGACCAGATCCGGGACGTGACGCCGGACTCGACGGAGGGCTGCAGCGACTGCCTGGCGATCGGCTCGGGCTGGGTGCACCTGCGGGAGTGCCTGACGTGCGGCCACGTCGCGTGCTGCGACTCCTCGCCGAACCGGCACGCGACCGCCCACGCCGACGGCAGCGGTCACCCGATCGTCCGGTCCTTCGAGCCGGGTGAGGCCTGGCGGTGGTGCTACCCGGACCAGTCGCTGGTCTGATGGAGCTGCCGGTCATCGCCCTGCTGGCCGGCTCGTTCGCGGTCACCGCGCTGGCCCGGCGGCTCGGCGTCTCGCCGCCGCTGGTCCTGGTGCTCGTCGGGCTGGGTCTGTCCTCCGTGCCCGGGGTCCCGGACTACGCGCTCGACCCCGAGCTGATCCTCACGCTGGTCCTGCCGCCGCTGCTGTACTCGGCGGCGCTGGACAGCTCCTACCTGCGGCTGCGCGCCAACCTGCGGCCCATCGGGATGCTCGCCGTCGGCGCGGTGCTCTGCACGACGGTGGCCGTCGGGCTGGCGGCGTGGTGGCTCGTGCCCGGGTTGCCGCTGGTCTCGGCGCTCGTGCTCGGCGCCGTCGTCGCGCCGCCGGACGCCGTCGCGGCCACCGCCGTGGGCCGCCGGCTGGGCCTGCCGCGCAAGGTGATGACCATCCTCGGCGGCGAGAGCCTGGTGAACGACGCCACCGCGCTGACCCTCTACCGGGTCGCCGTCGCGCTGGCCGCCGGCGCCGGCTACGGCATCGTCGAAGGGCTGGGTGTCTTCGCGCTGGCCGCGGTCGGCGGCGCGGCGATCGGCTGGGGACTCGGCTGGCTGGTGCACCGGGTGCGGCTGGCCCTCGGCGACGGCGTGCTGGAGAGCGCGCTCGGGCTGCTGGTGCCCTTCGTCGGCTTCGTCATCGCCGAGGAGGTGCACGCCTCGGGGGTGCTCGCCGTGGTGCTGGCCGGCCTGTACCTCGGCCACCGCTCGCCGCAGGCCGACCCGGTCGCCCGGCTGCAGGACCGCGCGGTCTGGAAGGCCGCCGACACGCTGCTCGAGGCGACCGTCTTCGCGCTCATCGGCCTGCAGCTGCCCACCGTCCTGGAGGGCGTCGGGCCAGGGGTGGGCACGCTGACCGCCGTGGGGTTCGTGCTGGTCGCCGTCGCGTTCCTCGCCCGGGTGGCCTTCGTCTTCCCCACCACCTACCTGCGCCCGCTGGCGCGCCGCCGCGCCGACTGGCGGTCGCCGCCGTGGACGCACGCGGCCGTGGTCTCGTGGGCCGGCATGCGCGGGGTGGTCTCGCTCGCGGCCGCGGCCGGCATCCCGCTGACGACGATGTCCGGCGAGGCGTTCCCCGGCCGGGCCGAGGTGCTCTACCTGACCTTCGTGGTCACGGTCGGCACGCTGCTCCTGCACGGGCTGACGCTGCCGGCCGTCATCCGCCGGCTGGGCGTGCAGGGATCCGAGGACTCCGCCGACGCGCTCGCCGAGGCGCAGGCGCAGTCGGCCGCGGGCCGGGCCGCCGCCGCCCGGCTCGAGGAGCTCGACGACGGCGACCCGCTGCACGCCCAGGCGGTCACCGAGCTGCGCCGGCGCATCGAGGCGCGCACCAATGCCGCGTGGGAGCGGCTCGGCGGGCCGATGGCCGACGGCGGGGAGACGCCGAGCGCCCGCTACCGGCGGCTGCGGCGGGCGATGCTCGAGGCCGAGCGGGAGGTGTTCGTGTCCCACCGCGACCAGCGGCGCATCGACGACGAGGTGTTCCGCCGGGTGCAGCACGAGCTGGACCTGGAGGAGGTCACGCTGCTGCGGGAGTGAGCTGGCGCACGCGCGGCCAGGGTGGCACGGTGTAGCCGGGAGACGGCGTGGTCCCCCGGCCGGACGACGTCCCGCCGCGCCGGCGCACCGCCGACCTCTCCCGGAGGCAGCCGTGGTCCCCTCCCCCGCCACCCAGCCCAGCGCCGTCCCGTCCCCGGTCGGCCCACCGACGGTCCTGTTCGTCGGAGCGCACGACGCCGCGACCTCGCAGATGGCCGCCGCCCTGCTGGCCACCCGTGCCGGTGGCCGGGTGCGCGCGCTGTCGGCCGGGTCCGCGCCCGCGGTCCGGGTCGACCCAGCCGCGGTCGCGGCGATGGCCGAGGTCGGGGTCGACCTCACCGCCCGCTTCCCCAAGCCGCTGACCGCCGACGCGGTGCACCTCTCCGACGTCGTGGTCACCCTCGGCGGAGCCCAGCCGTGCCCCCTGCTGCCCGGGACCCGCTACCTCGACTGGCCGGTCGAGGACCCCACCGGCCGGGACGTCGCGGGCGTCCGGCCGGTGCGCGACGAGCTGGACCGCCGGGTGCGCGGGCTGCTCACCGAGCTGGCCGCCTGACCCGCCGGGCGCCGCCGGGGTGCGGCGGGGACCGGGTGCGCCCGCGCCGTGCGCGGGGTGGCGGGACCCGGACTGCGCGCACCCGCTCGGGCCTAGGCTGGCCGCACCCACCCCGACGGCGTCCCGGAGGTCACCGTGCTGCTGCGCCTGATCGGCCTGCTGCTGGTCGTCTGGCTGGTCGTGACCGTCATCGGCTGGGTCGTCGAGGGCCTGTTCTGGCTCACCGTCGTCGGCCTGGGGCTCTTCCTCGTCACGGCGGCCCTGGGCATGCGGAAGCGCACCGGCTCCTGACCCGGCCGGCGGTGCTCAGGCGGGTACGGGCGACCGGCCGCTGAGCACGAACCCGTTCCCGTCGGGGTCGCGGAACACCGCCTGCCGGCCCCACGCCTCGTCGGACGGGGGCCCCTCGACGGGCACGCCCGCCGCCGACAGCTGCGCGAACGCCGCGTCGACGTCGTCGACCTCGAACACCACCCCCTGCAGCGACCCGGGTGGCATCTGCTCGAACCAGGTGACCAGCGACAGCGACGTCCCACTGCCGGGGGCGCCCACCTGCACCCAGCGCATCCCGGGGGCGAACTCCGCGTCGGCGAGCACCTGCAGGCCCACCTGGCCGGTCCAGAACCGGACGGCGGCGTCCTGGTCGCGAACGGGGACGGAGACGACGGCGACGTCCACGGGGACCTCCTCCGGCGACGGGGAGCCGAGGGCCCCAGTCCACGACGACCGGGTGCCGGCGTCAAGGCACCCCGGCCCCGCGGACGCGGGAGCCGGGGCACCGGGGGGGACGTCAGTGCGCGCCGGGACCGACCGGCTCGACGGGGCGGGCGGGCCGGGCGAGCCGCACGCCGGCCGCGACCGCCAGGCTGACCCCGCCGAGCACTGCCAGCGCCGCGCCGAGCCCGTCGAGGGCACCGACGAGGGCCAGCACGACCAGCGGGCACACGAACTGCCCGATGAACATCGCCGACGTCCAGGCGCCGGTGCCGCGGCCGCGCTGCTCGAAGGTGAGCGATCCCAGCGCCCAGATGAGCAGGGACGGCAGCAGGAGGCCGTTGCCGAACCCGGCGACGACCGCCGCGACGACGACCAGCGGCACCGACGGCGCCAGCGCCAGCCCGACCAGGCCGACCCCGGAGACGGCGAACGCCAGCGGCACGGTGGTCGCCGGGCCGTGCTTGGCCAGCCGGCCGAACAGGAAGCCACCGACGGCGGTGCCCAGGGAGGCCACCGCACTGACGGCGCCGATGGTCGCCGGCGAGTCCACGCCGATGCTGTCGAGCTTGAAGGACAGCTCCACGATCAGGACGTAGAAGACCAGCCCGCCCAGCAGGCTCACGCCGACGGGCGCGCCCAGCCGGCGCCAGGGCAGGCCCGGCAGCCTGCCGGTGCGGGAGAGGGCCTGCGGCGACGGCTGCCAGACGTACCGGGCGGCGGCGAGGGCCAGCGGCAGGCTGACGGCGTAGAGCCAGAACGGCGTCCGCCAGTCCTGCGCCCCGAGGACCCCGCCGAGAGCGAAGAAGACGGTCGCGGCGACGGTGGTGAAGATGACCTGCAGCCCGAAGTACCTGTCGCGTGTCGAGCCGTGGAAGTAGTCGGCCAGCAGCGTGGTGCAGCAGGTCATGATCGCCGCCTCGGTCAGGCCCACCAGGACCCGGCTGGCGACGATGAGCTCCAGCGAGGGCAGCCACAGCGGGGCGGTGCCGGCGAACGCGTACACGACCAGCGCGCCGACGAGCAGCCGCTTGCGGCCGAGCCGGTCGACGATGCGCCCGGCGAAGGTCGCCGTGAGCCCGATGACCAGGGCCGGGGCGGTCAGGACGATCGGCGTGAGTGCCTCGACGCCGGGGGTGCCGGCGAAGGCGTCCTGGATGCGGGGCAGCACCGGGGCCAGCAGCACGGCGCCGAGGACCGCCAGGCAGCTGGAGAACAGCAGGACCAGCGCCTGCGGCCGGCCGGCAGGCCGCCCGGTGGCGGGGTCGACGGCGACCTCGCCGGCCAGCGGCTCCTCGGCCGGCCGTTCAGGGCTCAGGACGTTCTCCGACACGGGCGTCTCCATCGACGGGCGTGCCGGTCCCGGTGACCGGCATCACTGGCGGTGAAGTGTCAGGACGCCGTGCGTCGAGCGGAAATCACTTGTCGTGCTACGCGCCATCGATCAGATCGATACCCACCGGCTGCTGCCCCACCGCCAGGTCGGCCGCCCGCGCGACCAGGTCACGGAGGTAGGCGTGCTCGGGGTCGTCGTCGAAGACGGGGTGCCACCACATCGCCTCGATGAGCGGTCCGGCGTCGAAGGGGCACGGCAGCGCCCGGATGCCGGTGTTGGGGGGCAGCAGGTCGACCAGCCTGCGCTGCAGCAGCGCGATCCGGTCGCTGCCGGAGACCAGCGCGGGCACGGTCAGGAAGCTCTCGGTCACCACCTGGACGCGCGGCTCGATCCCCAGCATGCGCATCTGGCGCGCGGCCGGGGTCGACGCCGTCGGCCCGTGGTACGTGGCCACCCACGGGAGGGTCTCCAGGTCGTCGACGGTCAGGCCCGCGTCCACGACGGGGTTGTCGGCGGCCACCACGCAGACCCACTCGTCGCGGTACAGGTCGCGGCGGGACAGGTCGGTGAGGAACCCGGGCGGCAGGAAGAGCAGGTCGGCGGACAGCAGCGCCTGCTCCGCCCGGTCCACGATCGCCGGGGAGTGCGTGCTCAGCCGCAGCCGGGTGTGCGGCGCCTCCTCGGCCAGCAGGCCGGCCACGGTGTCACCGAGCACCGTGACGACGTAGTCGCTGACCAGCAGGGTGAACTCGCGGGTCGACGACGCCGGGTCGAACTCCGGCTGGGCGGAGAACACCCGCTCGACTCCCGAGAGGGCGATCCGGGCCAGCTCCCGGAGCTGGACCGCGAGCGGCGTCAGGCGGTACTCGTTGCCGACGCGGGTGAGCAGCTCGTCGCCGAAGTGGCGGCGGAGCCGGGCCAGCGACGCCGAGAGAGCCGGTTGGCTGAGCCCCATCTGCGCCGCGGCCCGCGTGACGCTGCGCTGCTGGAGCAGCGCGTCGAGCGACACGAGCAGGTTGAGATCCAGGCTCGCGATGTTCACGGCCGCACCGTATAGACCCTGCTGATGCCCGTCATCAGGCATTCCGTCTTCCCTCACCCGTGTGGGCTGGCCCACTGTCGAAGGCATGCACCAGACCCCCGACCGCCTGGACCGCACCGATCCGGAGGGCGCCATCGCCGCCGCCGCGAAGCGCTGTTCGAACTGGGGCCGCTGGGGCGCCGACGACGTCCTCGGCACGCTGAACTTCCTCGACGACGCCAAGCGGCGCGAGGGTGCGGCACTGGTCCGCCGGGGGGCGAGCTTCTCGCTGTCGCAGTCCTTCGACATGGACGGCCCGCAGAAGGGCTGGCGGCGGCGGAACAACCCCGTCCACACGATGACCGACACCGGGCTCGACGCCGAGCGCGGCGTGCAGGGCTTCCCGCACGGCATCGGCGGCGCCGACGACTACATCGCCATGCCGCTGCAGGCCTCCACGCAGTGGGACGGCCTCGGGCACATCTTCGACCACGGCACGGCCTGGAACGGGCGCCGCGCCGGCGACGTCGTGACCAGCCTGGGCGACTCGGTGACCGGCATCGAGACCGTCGCCGACCGGATCGCCGGCCGCGGGGTGCTGCTGGACGTGGGCAGGGCGGTCGGCACCGACGGGGAACTGCCCGACGGCTTCGCGATCACCGCCGAGCACCTCGAGGCCACGATCGCGGCCCAGGGCGGGTCCTCGGCGGTCGGCCGGGGCGACCTCCTGCTGGTGCGCACCGGGCGGCTGGCCCGGGCGCGGCGGGAGGGCTGGGGTGACTACGCCGGCGGCGACTCCCCCGGTCTGTCCTTCACCACCGCCGACTGGCTGCACGGCCGCGAGATCGCCGGCGTCGCCACCGACACGTGGGGCTTCGAGGTCCGGCCCAACGAGTTCGACGTGGCCTTCCAGCCGCTACACCAGGTCGCCATCCCGAACATGGGCCTGTTCATCGGCGAGATGTGGGACCTCGACGCGCTCGCCGCCGACTGCGCCGACGACGGGCGCTACGACTTCTGGCTCACCGCGGCCCCCCTGCGCGTGACCGGCGCGGTCGGCGCGCCGGTCAACCCGATCGCCGTCAAGTAGCTGAACGGAGAGTCCTGACGTGCCCGCTGTGAACAGTGTCCTCGTCGTGGGCGGTGGCCTGGCCGGCGCCGCGACCGCGATCCACCTCGCGCAGGCCGGCGTCGCCGTCGACCTGGCCGAGATCAAGCCCGACACCGCCGCGCTCGGCTCCGGCATCACGCTGCAGGGCAACGCCCTGCGCGAGCTGCGGTCCCTCGGGGTGTGGGCGCAGGTGCGGGCGGCCGGCTACGCCTTCGACGTCACCGGCATCCGCGCCCCCGACCCGCACGGCACGGTGGTCGCCGAGATCCCCGACGCCAGGACCGGGGGTCCGGACCTGCCCGCCGCCATGGGCATGCCCCGGCCCGAGCTGGCCCGGATCCTGCTCGACCGCGCCGCGGAGGTCGGCGTGAAGGTGCGCTTCGGCACCACCCACAACGAGGTGAGCCAGGACGCGAACGGCGTGGACGTGACCTTCGCCGACGGGTCCACCGGCCGGTACGACCTGGTGGTCGGCGCCGACGGCATCCGGTCGTGGACCCGGCGCGCGCTCGGGGTGAACCTGGAGACCCGGTCGGTCGGCATGGGCATCTGGCGGGCGTTCGGCCCGCGGCCGGCGAGCGTCACCCGGACCGACCTCTACTACGGCGGCCCCTCCTACATCGCCGGCTACTGCCCGACCGGCGAGGACTCCCTCTACGCCTACATCGTCGAGGACGCCCAGGACCGCAGCGCGCTGACCCCCGAGGAGCAGCTCGCGACGATGAAGCAGCTCTCCCAGGCCTACCACGGCCCGTGGGACGAGATCCGCGAGACTCTCACCGACGCGTCCCGCGTCAACTACACGTGGTTCGAGACGCACGTGCTCGACGCGCCGTGGAACCGCGGCCGCGTCGTGCTGATCGGCGACGCCGCCCACACCTGCCCGCCCACCATCGCCCAGGGCGGGGCGATGGCCCTCGAGGACGCCGTCGTCCTCGCCGAGCTGCTCACCGAGCGCCATGCACTCGACCAGGACCTGTGGGACGCCTTCCACGCCCGCCGCTGCGAGCGCGCGAGGACCGTCGTCGACGCCTCCAACCAGCTCGCCCAGTGGCAGCTCGACCACGTGCAGGGCGACATCCCGAGCCTCATGCGCTCCATCGCCCAGCTGACCAGCCAGCCCGCTTGAACCACCCCGTTGAGCCTTTATCGCGATAAAGGCGCCACCTGGAGAGAGACATGACCCAGCGCCTGATCACCCACCTGCGGCACGTCGACCTGGCGGTGCCCGACCACGCGAAGCAGCTCGACTTCTACACCGGCACGTGGGGCCTCAAGGCCGAGCACAGCGACCCGGGCCTGACGTTCCTGGCCGCCGAGGGCTCCCCCGAGCAGTACGTCGTCCGGCTGCGGGAGGCCACCGACAAGCGGATCGACCTCATCTCCTTCGGGGCGGCCACCGCCGCCGACGTCGACACCCTCGCCGGGCAGCTCGCCCGCGACGGCGTGCAGCTGGTGCACGAGCCGACCGACCTGCAGACCCCCGGCGGCGGCTACGGCTTCCGGTTCTTCGACAACGAGGGCCGCACGGTGGAGATCAGCTCCGACGTCGCCGTCCGGCAGCACCGGCGGATCGAGGAGGGCGAGTCCATCCCGGTCCGGCTCTCGCACGTGGTGCTCAACTCCGCCGACCCCGAGGGCACCCGGGCGTTCTACGAGAAGCACCTCGCCTTCGCGCTGTCCGACACGCTCGTGCACCCGCGCATGGGCAACATGATGTGGTTCATGCGGGTCAATGCCTGGCACCACAGCATGGCGATCGCCCGGGGACCGCACCCCTCGCTGCACCACGCCTCGTTCGAGATGCGCGGCATCGACGAGTACATGCGTGGCACCGGCCGGCTGCTGCGTGCCGGCGTCGAGAAGATCTGGGGTCCGGGCCGCCACCTGGCCGGCAACAACACGTTCAGCTACTTCCTGGACCCGCACGGGAACACCGTCGAGTACACGACCGAGCTCGACGAGCTCGACGAGGACACCTGGCACCCGCACGTCTACGACATCAGCGACCCCGCGGTCAGCGACCAGTGGGGCACCGCCAACGCGATGAACGAGTTCGTCGCGAAGAAGTCGTTCAACGACCCGGACAAGGGCCTGTTCGTGGCCCCGCCGGTCTGATGCGGTTCGCCACCTGGGAGGCCGGCGGGGTCGTCTCCGCCGGGGTCGTGAGCGACGCCGGGCTGCACGGGCTCCCCGCGCGGACGACGGTGCTCGACCTCGTCCGCGCGGGGCTGCCCGCCGCGCTGGAGGCCGGCGCCGCCGCCCTCGACGGACCGGCCGTGCCGCTGGACGGCGTCCGCCTGCTGCCCCCGCTGACGCCGCCGACCGTGCGCGACTTCGTCGCGTTCGAGGAGCACGTGGAGGGCATGGTCGCCGGCAGCGGCGAACCGGTCGCGCCCGAGTGGCACCAGGCCCCGACCTTCTACTTCACGAACCCGTACGCGCTGGTCGGCGCGCACGACGACGTCGCGGTGCCACCGGGCTCGCAGCGGTTCGACTTCGAGCTCGAGGTCGCCGTCGTGGTCGGCCGGGACGGCGCCTCGGTCACCCCGGAGCAGGCCCGCGACCACGTCTTCGGCTACACCGTCCTCAACGACTGGTCCGCCCGCGACCTGCAGTTCCGCGAGATGGCCGTCCGGCTCGGCCCGGCCAAGGGCAAGGACTCGGCCACGACGCTCGGGCCCTGGCTGGTCACCGCCGACGAGCTCGAGCCGTACCGCGACGCCGAGGGCTTCCTGCAGCTCGACATGCGGGTCGGCGTCAACGGCACCGAGATCGGCCAGGACCTGCTGTCCAACATGGGCTGGCCGTTCGAGGAGCTGATCAGCTACGCCTCGCGCGGCACGGAGGTGCGCGCCGGGGACGTGCTCGGCTCCGGGACCTGCGGCAACGGCGGCTGCCTGGCCGAGCTGTGGGGACGGCGCGGGGAGTCCGCCCCTCCCCCGCTGCGTCCCGGCGACGTCGTGGAGATGACCGTCGAGGGCATCGGCACCATCCGCAACCGCGTCGTCGAGGGCCTCGACCTGCCACCGGTGGCGCCCGCCCGGCCGCGGCCGCGGACCCGCGAGCGCCCGGCGTGAGCCCGATCAGCGACGCCGTCCGCAACCCCTGAGAGGAACCACCCGTGTTCGAGTACTTCCCCACCGGGCCCTACACCTGGAACCTCAGCGTCGTCGCGACGCTGAACTCCGGTGGCCTGATCGACGAGGTCGACCGCGCCTGCCGACCGATCAAGGACGCCGCGAACGCCGGTGAGGACGCCGGGACGCCGGACTTCCTGCGCGCCTGGACCGCGCTGACCGACCAGCTCGTCGGTCAGGCCGAGGAGGCCGGGAAGGCCGGGCACACCCGCACCGCCGGGCAGCTGTGGTTCCGCGCCAGCAACTACCTGGCCCAGGCGGAGCGGATGCTGGCGCACTCGGACCCGGACCGGGTGCCCACCTACCGGCGGATGCTCGAGCTCGCGCAGCGGGCCTTCGAGACGCACAGCCCGCGGGTCAGCCGCGTCGAGGTCCCCTACGAGGGCACCACGCTGCCGGCCTACCTCAGCCGGGCACCGGCCGCCGACGACGGCCCCGTCCCGGTCGTCGTTCTGGTCAACGGGCTGGACTCCACCAAGGAGCACATGTACGCCTCGAACCACTGGGAGGAGCTGGCCGCCCGTGGCATCTCCTGCCTGATGCTCGACCAGCCCGGCACCGGCGAGGCGCTGCGGCTGCAGGGGCTGACCGGGCGCGTAGACGCCGAGGCGTGGGGCGCGGCCGCGGTCGACTTCCTGCAGGCCCGCGACGACGTCGACGGCGACCGGATCGGCGTCGTCGGCTGGTCGCTCGGCGGCTACTACGCGCCCCGCGCGGCGGCCTTCGAGCCGCGGTTCGCGCTGTGCGTGGCCTGGGGCGCCAACCACGACTGGGGCGCGGTGCAGCGCCGCCGGCGCGCGCGTGAGGGCGAGCGGCCGGTGCCGCACTACTGGGAGCACGTGCTCTGGGTGTGGGGCCACACCGACCTCGACGAGTTCATCGAGTTCGCCGACCAGGTGAACCTGGAGGGCGCCGTCGAGCGGATCCGGGTGCCGTTCCTCGTCGCGCACGGCGCCAACGACCGGCAGATCCCGCTGGAGTACGCCCACCGGTCCTACGACCAGGCGGTCAACTCGCCCAAGCGGGAGCTGCGCGTGTTCACGCCCGAGGAGGGCGCGACCGAGCACATCGGCCTGGACCACCTGCCGTACGTGAGCACCTTCATCGCCGACTGGGTGGCCGACACCTTCGCCGAGCTGGCGCACCGGAAGGACGGGGCGGCGTCGTGAACATGCTCTTCGTCAAGCTCCCGGTGCGCGACCTGGCGGCGGCCCGGGCGTTCTACGAGGCCCTCGGCTTCCGGATCGAGGAGACCTCCTCGGACGAGGGCGAGGCCGCCGTGGTCCTCGGTGACGAGATCGTCGTCGCGCTGCACACCCGCGAGCGGTTCGCCGCCCTGGTGCCGGGTGGGGTGGGGGACCCGGCGCAGGGACCCACGGCGGTGCACTGCCTGACCGCGGACAGCCCCGCGGCCGTCGACGAGCTCGTCGGCAGGGCCGTGGACGCCGGCGCCCGGACCGGGCCGTCCGCGCAGGAGGAGGACGTCCGGTACAGCCGGACCTTCACCGACCCGGACGGCAACGCCTGGGAGGTCGCCTGGATCGGCCAGCTGCACGTCGTCGACTGACCCGGCCGGTCGGGTGCCGTCGGGCCGCCGGCCGCCGCCGACGACGCCGAGCGGGGAGGCGTCGCTTGTGTCCCGCACCACGGCGCGGCAGGGTCGACGGCGCCCGACGACGTCGTCCCGGAGGTGCCCGGTGACCGCTCCCCCTCGGCCGTGCCCGTGACCGCCCGTCCTCGGGGAGGTCGGCGGCCGTGAGCGTCTACGACGAGCGCCCCTGGCTCGCCCTCTACGGCGACCAGCCGGCCGACTACGCCGTCGAGTTCGACGACGCGCTGGCCATGTACCGGGCCGGCGTCGCCGCCGACCCCGACGGCGTCGCGCTGCGCTACTTCGACGGCACCGTCACCCGGCGCGAGCTCGACGAGCTCACCGACGGGCTGGCGGCCGGCCTGCTGGCCGACGGGTTCGCCCCCGGCGACCGGCTGGCGGTCTACCTGCAGAACGTGCCGCAGTTCGTCATCGCGATGGTCGCGGCCTGGAAGGCCGGCGGGGTCATGGTGTCGATCAACCCGATGAGCCGGACGCGGGAGCTGTCCTACCTGCTGGCCGACTCCGGCGCGACGGTGCTGGTCTGCCTGGAGCACCTCTACGACGAGGTCGCCCGCGACGTCGTGCCCGGCACCGGTGTGCGGCTCGTGCTCACCACCAGCGGGCTGGACTTCCAGACCCGCGACGACGAGCGGCTCTTCGCCGGGGTCACCCGGCAGCGGCACGAGGGCACCACCGACCTGCTGGAGTTCATCGGGCAGCACCGGGGGCAGACACCGCCGCCGGTGGAGCTCGCGCCCGACGACGTCGCGTTCCTGACCTACACCTCGGGGACGACGGGCGTGCCCAAGGGCGCGATGAACACCCACCGCAACGTCGTCTTCACCGCGCAGGTCTACCGGGACTGGGTGCGCGCCGGGCGGGACGGGTCGGTCTTCGGCGTCGCCCCGCTGTTCCACATCACCGGCCTGATCGGGCACGTCGCGGTGAGCATGCTGGTGCCGGCGCCGCTGGTGCTGGCCTACCGCTTCGAGCCGCAGGTGGTGCTCGACGCCTTCCTCGAGCACCGGCCGACGTTCACCATCGGGGCGATCACCGCCTTCAGCGCGCTGCTCAACGCCCCGGGGTTCACCAAGGACCACTTCGCCTCGTTCACCTCGATCTACTCGGGCGGGGCGGCGATCTCCCCGGCCGCCGAGCGCGCCTTCCTCGAGGCCACGGGCAAGCAGGTGCACAACGCCTACGGCCTGACCGAGACCACCTCGCCGATGACGGTCACGCCCTTCGGGTCGCCGTCACCGGTGGACCCGACCTCGGGGGCGCTCTCGGTGGGGGTGCCCGCGCCGAACACCGTCGTCCGCATCCAGGACGACGAGGGGCAGGACCTGCCCCTCGGCGAGGTGGGCGAGATCGTGGCCGAGGGGCCGCAGGTGGTGGCCGGCTACTGGGGCAAGCCCGAGGAGACGGCGGCCAACCTGCCCGGCGGGGCGCTCCGGAGCGGCGACGTCGGCTTCATGGACCCCCAGGGCTGGGTGTTCATCGTCGACCGGAAGAAGGACATGATCAACGCGTCCGGCTACAAGGTGTGGCCCCGCGAGGTCGAGGACGTGCTCGCCGAGCACCCCGCCGTCCGGGAGTCCGCCGTCGTCGGCGTCCCGGACGAGAAGCGCGGCGAGACGGTGAAGGCCTACGTGAGCCTCCGGCCCGGCGCGAGCGTCACCCCCGAGGAGCTCATCGCGCACTGCAGGGAGCGGATGGCCGCCTACAAGTACCCGCGCAGCGTGGAGCTGATCGACGAGCTGCCGAAGACGGTCACCGGCAAGATCCTCCGGCGCGAGCTGCGGGGGGCGTGAGCGGGCGCGGGACCGGTCAGCCGAGCAGCGGGCGCAGGTTCTCCGTCCACACGTCCCAGCCGAGCCGGACGATCAGCGCGGTGACCACGACGAGGAACACCGCGCGGACGAAGCCGGTGCCGCGGCTGGTCGCGGTGCGCGACCCCAGGTAGCCGCCGAGCGTATTGGCCGCGCCCAGCAGCAGGCCCAGGCCCCAGACCACCGACCCGTGCGGCACGAAGAACGCCAGCGCCCCGAGGTTGGTGGCGACGTTGACGATCTTGGCCTTGGCGCTGGCGTTGAGGAAGTCGTAGCCCAGCAGCGACACCAGCGCGAAGACGAGGAAGGAGCCCGTGCCGGGGCCGAGGACGCCGTCGTAGAAGCCGATCACCGCGCCGACGGCGAGCGCGGTGCCGTGGTGCCGGCGGCCGGTGTGCCGCAGGACGGTCACCTCCCCCAGCGCCGGCCGGAACGCGGTGAACAGCGCGATGCCCACCAGCGCGAGGACGATGGCCGGCTTGAACACCTGCGCCGGCACCAGCGCCGCCACCGACGCCCCGCCGGCGCTGGCGGCCAGCGCGACCGCGGCCATGGGCAGCGCCGTCCGCAGGTCGGGGTGCACCCGCCGCTGGTAGGTGACCGCGCTGGTCGTGGTGCCGAAGACCGAGGCCAGCTTGTTGGTGGCCAGCGCCTGCACCGGGGAGAGCCCCGGCACGAGCAGCAGCGCGGGCAGCTGGACCAGCCCCCCACCACCGACGACGGCATCGACCCAGCCGGCCGTGAGGGCCGCGACCAGCACGAACGCGAGGACCGACGGCGTCAGCCCGTCGGGGAGGACCAGGTCGCTCACCGGGTCCGCGTCCCCGCCCCGGCACCGCTCCCGCGTCCCCGCACGCCTCGCGTCCCCCTCCGCTCGTCCGGGGCCGAGCCTCCCCCAGGCGGTCCGGCGGCGGACGGGCGGGGTCGGGGAGTCCCGGGTGCCACACTCGCGCCGTGAGCGGTCCGCGCGGCGGGGAGTCGGTGCTCGACCGCGGACGAGGCGAGGAGGACCGGTGGGCTACGTCGTGCGGGCCACGTGGACGGCGACCGAGGAGTCGGTGGACGCCGTCCGCTCGGCCCTGGCCGCGCTGGGACCGGCCTCGCGGGAGGAGCCGGGCTGCCGGCACTGGATCGCCCACCAGGACCCGGCCGCGCCGCTGGTGTTCGAGCTGTTCGAGGTCTACGACGACGCCGACGCCTACCGGGCGCACCAGGAGTCCGCGCACTTCCAGCGGCACGCGGTGCCCACCATCCCCCTGCTGGCGAGCCGGGAGCGGCGGTTCTCGGAGACCCTCGACCTCTGACGACCCCGACCTCTGATGACCCCGGCCTGTGACGACCCCCGACCTCTGACGCCGCCGGGTGGCGGCCGCGTTCAGGCGATCTGGAACGAGCGCTTGGCCAGGCCGATGAAGAAGCCGTCGACGGTCGTGGTGACGCCGGCGGCCGGGTCGGTCGCGGCGCCGAGGGTGACGAACAGCGGCGTGAAGTGCTCCACCGTCGGGTGGGCGTAGCGCAGCCCGGGCGCCCGCAGCCGGAACCGCGCGAGCTCCTCGACGTCGCCGCGGTCGAGCGCGTCGGCGGCCCAGGCGTCGAAGTCCGCCGACCACCCGGGGACGGCGCCGCCGAGCATCTCGCGGGTGAGGTGTGGCAGGCCGTGGGTCATGAAACCCGACCCGACCACCAGCACGCCCTGCTCGCGCAGCGGCCGCAGCCGCTCGCCCAGTGCCAGCAGCGTGGCGGTGTCGTGCGTGGGCAGGCTCAGCTGCAGGACCGGGACGTCGGCCTCCGGGTACATGACCTTCAGCGGCACCCAGGCCCCGTGGTCGAGGCCGCGGCCGCGGTGCTCGTGCACGTGCGCCGTCTCGGGCAGGACCGCCAGCAGCTGCCGGGCCAGCGCACCGGCCCCGGGGGTGTCGTAGCGCATGCGGGAGTACATCGGGTCGAAGCCGCCGAAGTCGTAGACCAGCTCGGTCGGCACGGTGCTGGTGATGCCGAGGGAGTCCGACTCCCAGTGGGCGCTGACGATGAGCACCGCGCGCGGCCTCGGGAGGGCGCGGGCCCAGGCGGCCAGCCGGCGCATCCACGGCGCGTCCTCGAACAGCGGCGGGGCGCCGTGGCTCAGGTAGAGCGCCGGCAGCGGGCCGTCGTCCGGGGTCCAGGACCGGTGCTCCCCGAGCGTGGCCACGTGCCGCAGGTGCGCGGCGAAGGGGTGCCGCGGGTCGATGCGCGCGTCGGCGGCAGCAGTGCTCGGGAACGTGGTGGTGTGCACGGGTCAGCCCGCCAGCGGCAGGTCGAGGGTGTGCAGGTCGAGCGTGTGCTGGGTGTGGTCGCGCTTGACCGTCAGGTAGCGCGCGTTGGCCGCCGACAGGTGCACGCCGGTGGCCACGCGCTCGGTCACCGCGACGTCGAGCAGCTCGAGCTGGACGGCCTTGTCGGGGTTGTTCGACAGCAGCCGGACCCGGTCGGCGCCGAGGGCGTGCAGCATCTGGGCGGCGACGGTGTAGTCGCGCTCGTCCTCGCCGTGGCCCAGGGCCAGGTTGGCCTCGTAGGTGTCCAGGCCCGCGTCCTGCAGGGCGTAGGCGTCGAGCTTGGCGTACAGGCCGATGCCGCGGCCCTCCTGGCGCAGGTAGAGCAGGACGCCGCCGGCCGCGGTGATGCGCTCGGCCGCCTCGCGCAGCTGCGGGCCGCAGTCGCACCGCTGGGAGCCGAACACGTCGCCGGTGAGGCACTCGCTGTGCGGGCGCACCAGCGGGGCCGGCCCGCCGGCGGCGGCGCGGTCCACGGCCGTGCGCCAGTCCCCCAGCCCCAGCGCGAGGTGCTCCCTGCCGTCGGCCAGGCCGGTGAAGGTGAACACCTCGGCGGTCGTGGCGTAGCCGTCGGGGAAGCGCAGCGGGACCGTGACCCGGGTGCGCACCGTCGCCGACGGGACCGGGGACACCACGTCGGCGCCGAGGGTGAGGGTCATCGTGTCCTCCGGATCAGTTGTACCTACAACCGAAGACCCTAGGGCACGGAGGTTGAAGCTACAAGTATCCGGGTGGGACGATGTCGTCGTGGAACCCCGGTGGCTGGACGAGACCGAGATGGCGGCGTGGGTGCGGCTGGTCGCCGTCGTGGAGCTGCTCCCCGGGGTCCTCGACGGCCAGCTGCGCCGGGACGCCGGCCTGACCCACTTCGACTACCACGTGCTCGCGATGCTCTCCGAGGCGCCGGAGCGCACCCTGCGCATGACCGAGCTGGCCACGCGCACCAACGCCACGCTCCCCCGCCTGTCGCACGTCGTGCGCCGGCTCGAGGAGCGCGGGCTGGTCGAGCGGACGCCGTGCCCGTACGACGGCCGGGCCACCGACGCGCGCCTGACGCAGGCCGGCTGGGACAAGGTGCGGGAGACGGCGCCCAGGCACGTCGCCACCGTCCGGGAGCACGTGCTCGACGCGCTGACGCCGGAGCAGGTCACCCAGCTCGCGGAGATCGCCGACGCGGTGCTCTCCCGGCTGGACCCCGACGGGCGGATGGCCGCCGCGCCGGGGCTCCCGGCCGCCGGCCGCTAGCGCTCCTCGGTGGTCTTCCGCACGAGCTTGCGGACGCCGGCCAGCCACTTCTCCGGGGCGGCGGCCTTCTGCGCCCAGTAGGTGCCGACCTCGGGGTGCGGCAGCACGAGGAAGCGGTCCTCGGCCAGGCCCTCGACCACCGCCTGCGCCACGTCCTCCGGCGTGATGACCGTCCCCGACGCGGCGACCACCGACGCCGCCGAGCGGCCCTGCTCCAGCGGGTCGAGCAGCAGCGGGGTGGCGACGCCGAGGGGGCAGACGACGCTGACGCCGATGCCGCGGTCGCCGTAGGTCACCGCCAGCCACTCGGCCAGCGCGACCGCGCCGTGCTTGGTCACGGTGTACGGGGCGTCGCCGGGCGTGGTGAGCAGGCCGGCCGCCGAGGCGACGTGGAGCAGGTGACCGCGGCCGCGCTCGAGCATCGAGGGCAGCACCACCCGCGCGGCGTACACGTGCGAGAGCACGTTGACGGCGAAGACCTGCTGCCAGACGTCCGTGTCGACCTCGAGGCCCCCGCCGGTGAACACCCCGGCGTTGGAGCAGAAGAGGTCGATGCGCCCGTGCGCGGCCAGCGTCCGCTCGACGAGGGCGGCGACGGCGGTCTCGTCGGTGACGTCGGTGGTGTCCGCCGTCCCGCCGACCTCGTCGGCCACCCGCTGCGCGGCGGCACCGTCGCGGTCGCTGACCACGACGGCGGCGGCACCCTCCGCGGCGAACCGGCGGGCCAGCGCGGCGCCGATGCCGCTGCCCGCCCCGGTGATGACGGTGACGGCGTCCTGCAGCTCCATGCCCGCGTCCTACCCGGATCCGCCGTCGACCGCGCAGGACCGACCCTCGGCCGGGGACCCGGGTCGCGAAGCCCTCGTGGACGACGACGAGGCCGTCGTCGAGCCGGCGGTGGGTCTCGAGGTCAGCCGCCGGGCCGGGAAGGTGTTGGTCAGCGGGTCGCGGCGACGTCGAGCTCGACGCGGGACGAGCAGCTCAGCAGCGCGTCCGGGGCGGCCGGCACCCGCGCTCCCGCGTCCACGGGCGCAGGCTAGGGCGGTCCGTCGCCGGGGCGGCGGGCGGCTCCGGCGGGGACCGGCACGCCGGCGGAGCGGGCCAGCACGGCGGCCTGGACCCGGCTGGTGAGGCCGAGCTTGGCCAGCACCCGGGAGACGTGCGTCTTCGCCGTGGCCTCGGTGATGACCAGCGCCGCGGCGATCTCGGCGTTGGCCATCCCCTGCCCCAGACAGCCGAGCACGTCCCGCTCGCGCGGCGTCAGGTCGGCCAGCCCCGCGGGCGGCGGCTCGGGACGCGGCGCGGCCGGGGTGACGAACCGCTCGAGCAGCCGGCGGGTCACCTCGGGTGCCACCACGCCCTGCCCGTCGGCCACCCGGCGGACGGCGTCGACGAGGGTGGCCGCGTCGGCGGACTTGAGCAGGAAGCCGGCGGCGCCGGCCTGCAGCGCGCCGAAGACGTACTCGTCGAGGTCGAAGGTCGTCAGCACCAGGACGTCGGCCAGCCGCGCGTCGACGATGGCGCGGGTCGCCGTGATCCCGTCGGTGCCGGGCATGCGCAGGTCCATGAGGACGACGTCAGGGCGCAGCGCCCGGGCGTTGCCGACGGCCGCGGCGCCGTCGGCGGCCTCACCGACCACCTCGATGCCGGGATCGCTCTCCAGCAGCATCCGCAGGCCGCTGCGGACCGCCGGGTGGTCGTCGGCGACGAGCACTCGCACGCTCACCGGCCCACCTCCACCGGCCGCTCGACCGGCACCCCCACCGGGAGCTCGGCCGCCACCGACCAGCGCGAGCGCGCGTCGTCGGACCAGCCGGCGGCGAAGCGGCCACCCAGGGACTCGGCGCGCTCCCGCATGGTGAGCAGCCCCAGTCCGGCACCCGGGACCGCGGTCCCGCGCCGGCCGTCCTCGCTGTCGACGCGCAGCCCCAGCCGGTCGCCGGACACCGCGGCGGTGACCTCGACCCGGCCGCCCGGCGCGTGCTTGGCCGCGTTGGTCAGCGCCTCCTGCAGGATCCGGTAGGCCGCCTGCTCCACCGCCGCCGGCAGCGGGGGCACCGGCCGGGCCGGCACCAGCCGCACGTCGAGGCCGGCGGCCCGGGCCCCGGCCAGCAGGCCGTCGAGGCGGTCGAGCCGCGGGGCCGCGGCGAGCGGACCGCTGTCGGCGCGCAGCAGCAGGATCATCGCGCGCATCTCCTCCAGCGAGGTCAGGCCGGCCGCCCGGACCGCCTCCAGTGCCGCCCGCTCCCGGTCGGCCGCACCGCCGGGCGCTGCCGGGTGGGCCAGTGCGGCCTCGGCGTGCAGGGCGATCGCCGAGACGTTGCCGGCGACGGCGTCGTGCAGGTCGCGCGCCATCTGCGCACGCTCCTCCGCCCGGACCTCGGCCGCCCGCAGCTCGGCGAGGTCACGCAGGTCGTCGGCCCGCGCCCGGGCCAGTGCGGCCAGCTCCCGCTCGCGCCGCACGGCCAGCCCCCACCACAGCGGCGTGGTGACGAGGGCGAAGGACTGCAGCCCGAGGAAGACGGTGATCCGCAGCTCTCCGGTGGCCGTCCAGCCCACGAGCAGGGACAGGACCACCAGCGCCCAGGACGCGGCGCGCAGCCGCAGCACCGCCCGCGGTCCGGCGTGCAGGGCCGCGCTGTACACGAGGTCGAACAGGACCAGCAGCAGCCCGACGCTGCCGCCCAGGGCCACGTCGACGGCGAAGACGGCCACTCCGGCCAGCAGCGCGGCGACCGGGTGCCGACGCTTGCCCAGCATGGCCAGGCAGCCCACCGCCAGCGGACCCGCGTGCACCCAGGGCGAGCCCGCCGGCTCCCCGTTCCAGATCCCGACCAGCCCGCTGGCCACCAGCACGAGGCCGGCCAGGGCGGTGAGGACCGCGTCGCTGACGTCGCGGGCCCGCTCGGTGCCGCGGACCCGCGTCAGCCACACGTGCCGGAGGACGGCGACCACACCCACCCGCCCATCCCAGCACGGCACCGTCCGGACGACGTCCGTCGAAGGAGGTACGCCGCCGGCGGCAGGACCACTCCTCCGGCCGACGCGGCCGCCGCCGCGGACGGCGAGGGTCGGCCGCGTGGACCTCCAGCTGCTCGCGCTCGTCCCCCTCGCGCTCGTCGACAGCACCAGTTTCGGCACGCTCCTGGTGCCCGTCTGGTTCCTGCTCGTCCCCGGGCAGGTCCGGGCGCGGCGGCTGCTGACCTTCCTCGGCACGATCGCCGGCTTCTACCTGCTGGTCGGCCTCGTGCTGCTGGCCGGCGCCGAGGCGCTGCGCGACGGGGCGGCCCGGCTGGCGGGCTCCCCCGTCCTCGCCGTCCTCCAGCTCGTCCTCGGCGCGACCCTGCTCGTCCTCGGCCTCACCACGGGCCGCCGGCGGGAGGACGACGGCGCCCGCCGGCCCGGCCGGGTCCTGCGCTGGCGGGACCGCGCGATGGGCGCCGAGGAGGGCGGCGGGACCGGGGTGCTGGTCGGGCTGGCCCTCGGCGCCGGGGTGCTCGAGGTGGCCACGATGCTGCCCTACCTGGGCGCGGTCGGGCTGCTGAGCACCTCGGACCTGACCGCCGTGCAGCGCGGGGCCGCGCTGGCCGGCTACTGCCTGGTCATGGTGCTGCCGGCACTCGGGCTGCTGGCGCTGCGGGTGCTCGCCGCCCGCCGGGTCGAGCCGCTGCTGACCCGCGTCGGCTCGTGGCTGGAACGCAGCGGCGCCGAGACGACCGCGTGGGTGGTCGGGATCGTCGGCTTCCTCCTCGCCCGCGACGCGATCGGGCGCCTCCCCGCCGTCACCGCGCTGCTCGACGGGATCGGGGTCCCGGGGAACTGAGCCGTCCGCGGCGCGTCGTGTGCGGCCGCAGGGGCACGGGTAGGGGCCGCTGACCTGCACCTTCCAGCCCAGGAGCTCCCATGACCACGCCCGAGACGACCACCCGCGACGCCGCCACCGGCACCCGCGACATCAAGTCGCACGAGACCACCAGCTTCGCCGACCTCGGCAAGGAGATGTGGTCCTACCTCACCGGGAAGGGCGCCGCGATCAACTACGAGTTCGTCGACATGACGGTCGAGGTGCCGCGCGAGACCGGCCCCCAGGCGCCGCGGGCCACGTGGAAGCTGAACGGGACGCTGCGCATCACCACCGCCGAGAACGCCAGCCGCGGATGACGCCGGAGGGCGAGCGCGCCCTCGACGTGACCGCCGACCTCTCGCTCGAGGTCGACGGCGTGCCGGTGCAGATCCGCGCGTCGGGGTCCGACGTGGCGGTGACCTCCGGCGACGTCCGCCGCCTCGTGTCCGCGGTCCGGCTGGCCGGGGGTGCGACGACCCAGGGGACGCCGGGGCGGGCACAGCTGGCCCGGGTGGCCGACACGCTGGCCGAGCACGGCCTCACCGCCCGGCTCGACGGGCCCGCCGGCCGGGTGATGACCCTGGGTGCGGCGGTCGACTCGGCCGCCGGGTCGGGCCTGCTCGGGACGCGCCACGCACGCGTGCACCCCGCCGGCGCACTGCGCAGCAGCGGGCCGGCCGGTCTGGCCGCCGCGGCGTCCCTGCTGGTGCTCGTCGCCGTCCTGGCGCGCCGCCGCCGCTGAGACCCGGGCCGGTCCGCACGTGCGGGCCGGCCCGGTGCCCCGTCAAGAGCCCGTGCGGGCGCCCTGCCACAGGTCGATGCCGGCGTCGACGGCGTGCTGGTCGATGCGGGTGAGCTCCTCGTCGGAGAAGTCGAGCCGGTCCAGCGCCGCCACGTTCTGCTCGAGCTGGGCGACACTGCTCGCGCCGATGAGCACGCTGGTGACCCGCGGGTCGCGCAGGGCCCAGGCCAGCGCCATCTGCGCCAGCTCCTGCCCCCGCTCGCGCGCGAGTTCACCCAGCGCGCGGACGTGCGCCAGCGACTCCTCGGAGAGCAGGTCCGGCGACAGCGACTTGCCCTGGCTGGCGCGCGAACCCTCGGGGATCCCGTCGAGGTACTTGTTCGTGAGCATCCCCTGGGCCAGCGGCGAGAAGGCGATGCAGCCCGCGCCCACCTCCTGCAGCGTGTCGAGCAGGCCCTCGGTCTCCACCCAGCGGTTGAGCATCGAGTAGCTCGGCTGGTGGATGAGCAGCGGCGTGCCCAGGTCGGCCAGGATCGCGGCTGCCCGGGTGGTGTCCTCCGGCGAGTACGAGGAGATGCCGGCGTAGAGCGCCCGGCCCGACCGGACAGCGGTGTGGAGCGCGCCCATCGTCTCCTCGAGCGGCGTGGTCGGGTCGGGCCGGTGGGAGTAGAAGACGTCGACGTAGTCCAGGCCCATCCGGCGCAGCGACTGGTCGAGGCTGGCCAGCACGTACTTCCGCGACCCGCCGCCCTGCCCGTACGGGCCCGGCCACATGTCCCAGCCGGCCTTGGTCGAGAGGACGAGCTCGTCGCGGTAGGGCGCGAGGTCGTCGCGCAGGTGCCGGCCGAAGTTGGTCTCCGCGGAGCCGTACGGCGGGCCGTAGTTGTTGGCCAGGTCGAAGTGCGTGACCCCCAGGTCGAAGGCGCGGCGCAGGACGGCGCGCTGCCGATCGAGCGGGACGTCGTCGCCGAAGTTGTGCCACAGCCCGAGGCTGATCGCCGGCAGGTCCAGGCCGCTGCGGCCGGTGCGGCGGTAGGTCATCGTCTCGTAGCGGTCGTCGGCGGCGGTGTAGGTCATGCCCGGGTCCTGCCCAGGCCGTGCCGGAGGCAGTCACCCCGGGCCGGTCCTGCTCGCCGTCCCGCGGATGGTCGGGCTCCGGGAGGTCGCCTCGGTGATCGGGACGCCGGTCTCTGTCATGGCGCGGGTCGAGGGGCTCGTCCCGTGGCACTCGCTCAGTAGGGCGGGGGTGTGGTGGCGGTGGTGAGGCCGGTGGGTGTGGTGAGGGTGAGGGTGCCGTCACCGGCGAGGTCGTGCTGCCAGCCGGGGGCCTGGTGCTTGCCGCGGTGGTCGGTGGTGCAGTAGCCGGCCAGGTTGCCCGCGGCGGTGGGTCCGGCCGGCCAGGGGGTGCCGTGGTCGAGCTGGCCGCCATGGGGCACCCGGCGGCGGCAGCCGGGGAAGCGGCAGCGGCGGTCGCGGGCGCGGGTGTGGCGGTCGAGGGCGGCGCCGGGGGTGTAGCCGGCGGTGGGTGGGGGTGCGCCCAGGCCGGCCTGCCAGGTGGCCTCGTCGGCGGCCGCGGCGTGCTCGGCGGTGCGCACCAGCCGGTGGGCGTGGCCCAGTGCCCGCTGAGCGGCCAGCAGCGCGGTGCCGGCGTCGGCGACGGCCCGGTCGGCGCGCGCCCACCAGCCGTCACCGGCATCGGCCGCGTCGGGGTGCGGGAACCGGTCGGGGCCGGGTGGCGGGTCGACGTCGGCCGGGGAGTCGTCGCTGCACTCGTCGGGCGGTGCACCGTCGTGTTCGAGCCAGCGGAGGAGTTCTTCCTCAGGCGGCGGGTCGGGATCGCTGTCGTCGACCTCGCCGGCCAGGATCCGGCGTGCCATCTCGGCCCACCACGACGACAGCTCGCCCGCCTCGGTCTCGTTCCGGGCGGCCTCGGCCGGGCTGATGTGCTGCAGTGCGCGGCCGTCTTCCGGGTCGCCCTCGACGGCGCTGTCCGGGCGCCTCGGCTCGACGGCGCTGTCGGGGCGCCTCGGCTCGACGGCGGTGCCGGTGGAGGCCGACCTCACGTCGACCGGCGCCGCGCTCGTCACGAGCGGGTGGCCGGTGAGCGCGGTGAGCAGGGCGCGCACCATCTCGGCGGGCACCACCTGCCCGTCGATCTCACACGGAGCGTCCCCGCCCAGCAGCGCCCCGGCCGGAGCGATGACGGTGAGGGTCACCTGCACCGGCGGCAGCCCGGTCCCGGTCGGGCGCAGCACCAGGTCCAGCAGGCAGTCGGCCATCTGCTGCCCCCGGGTGCGGACATCGCCGGGATCGTCGGGCAGCGCGTCGGCGTAGGCGCCCAGCGCCCGGTACAGCGCGGCCGCCTCCGGCGTGGTCAGCAGCGCGCTGACTACCGCCATCCCGTCGGTGCGGTCCGGGCGCACCGGGATCCCCCGCTGCCGCACCACCCGCGCCAGGTCATCGGCGGCGGTGCGGGCGTTGCGCTTGAGCACCTCCCGCCGCGCCTTGTCCCCCAACTGCGCCGGGGTGGTCACCCGCCCGGCCGCCCAGGCCAGCAGGCCGCGCTCCACTTCGGCGCGCAGCGCGTCGTCGGCGATCGGGGCGACCTCGTTCAGCAGCGGCCACACGTGCCCGGGGTGCAGCGCCCCGGCCTCCAGCGCATCGAGGGTCCGCGGCAGCCGGTGCACCAGCGTCAGCGACCGCGCCAGCAGCGCCTCGGCCGCCTCGGCGGTCAGCGACAGCGCCACCCGCAGCTCCTGCACCGCCCACTCACTGACCGGGCGCAGCACCGCAGGCCGCGCCGCCCACTGCTGCGGGCTCATCGCCCCGCGCTCACCCTGCGCCCGGTCCGCCGACGCCGGCCGGCCGGCGGCGAACGCCGCCACCGCCCGCGCCCGCACCGCGGTCTGCCGGGCGATCTCCCGGTCGGCGGCCTGCACCGCCCCCCACGGCCCCGACGACAGCCCGACCGGCGGCTGCAGCACCGCGGTCAGCACGTCGTCCACGCTTTGGATCATGTGTTCGAACGTCCATCACCGCAAGATCGGTAGGCGAGAACGTGCAGCTCACGGCCTCATGGCCGGGCCGGCCTCCCCACCCGGAGGGCACGCCCCTGGCGTCGGCAGCCCGTGGTCGCCTACCGTGACGCCCGTGTCCGCAGCCCTGCAGTCGTGGTGGCGCGCCTCCTAGGCGCCCGCCCTGCACCTGCTCGACCCCATCCGCGGCCGCCTCGATCGAGGCGGCCGCTGCCACGTGCGCAGGACCGGCCCGGTCGACGGCCTCCCCACCCGGAGGACCCCGTGCCCGATCCCCTGCTCGCCCGCCTCGTCGCCGACCCCACCCCACCACCGTTCGCCGTCCTCCGTCGCCAGGAGGGCCCCGGCGTCGAGGTGCTCGTCGGCGACCTGGTCGACGTCCCGACCCTCGCCGACATCCCCCTGACCAGCGCTGCGCCTGCGGGCCCGCAGGTGCTCGCCCTCGTGCCCTACCGCCAGGTGGTCGAGCGCGGCTTCGTCTGCCACGACGACGGCGCCCCGCTGCGCTGCCTGGTCGTCCGCGAGCGCGAGCTGCTCGAGGCACGGCAGGCACTCGACCTCCTCCCCGACGGGCCCGTCGACGTCGAGCACCTCGGTTTCGACGTCGACGACGAGGCCTACGCCGCCACCGTGGCCGCCGTCGTCACCGACGAGATCGGCCGCGGCGAGGGCGCCGACTTCGTCGTCCGCAGGGACCACCGCGCGCGCACCAGCACCCCGCCGGCCCAGGCCGCCCTGCGGCTGCTCCGCCGGCTGCTGGTGAGCGAGCCGGGCGCCTACTGGACCTTCGCCGTCTCCGCGGGGGAGCACACCCTGGTCGGCGCCACCCCCGAGCGGCACGTCTGCAGCCGCGCGGGCGAGGTGCTGATGAACCCGATCAGCGGCACCTACCGGCACCCGGCGACCGGCCCCGACGAGCAGGGGCTGCTGGCCTTCCTCGGCGACACCAAGGAGACCGAGGAGCTGTTCATGGTGGTCGACGAGGAGCTCAAGATGATGAGCGCCGTCTGCCCCGACGGCGGCCGGGTGCTCGGCCCGTACCTCCAGCAGATGAGCGCGCTGACCCACACCGAGTACCTGCTGCAGGGCCGCAGTGACCTCGACGTCCGCGACGTGCTGCGGGAGACCGCGTTCGCGCCGACGGTCACCGGCTCACCGGTGCGCAACGCCGCACGGGTCATCCGGCGGTACGAGACGACGCCGCGCGGCTACTACTCCGGCGTCCTCGCGCTGCTCGGGTACGACGACGAGGGTCGGCAGACCCTCGACGCGCCGATCGTCATCCGCACCGCCCACCTCGACGCCGACGGCGGCATCCGCGTCCCCGTCGGCGCGACGCTCGTGCGCGACTCCGTTCCCGAGCACGAGGTCGCCGAGACGCACGCCAAGGCCGCCGCGGTGCTGCGGGCACTGGACGGGCACGCGGCCCCTCCCCCGGCGGCCCGGCTCGCCGACGCGCCCGCCGTCCGCGCCGCCCTCGACCGGCGCAACCGGCGCCTGGCGCGCTTCTGGCTCGAGCCGCAGGCCGGCCGGGAACTGCCGGCCCTGCGCGGCCGCAGCGCGCTCGTGGTGGACGCCGAGGACGCGTGGACGGCGATGCTGGCCACCCAGCTGCGCCGCCTGGGCCTGCGCACCGACGTCGTCGCGTGGGACGCCGCCCCCGAGCCCGACGGCTACGACCTGCTCGTCGCCGGACCCGGCCCCGGCGACCCGCGCGTCCTCGGCGACCCCCGCATCGCCGCCCTGCGCGGACTCGTGCACCAGCGGCTCACCCGCGCACGGCCGCTGCTCGCCGTCTGCCTGAGCCACCAGGTCCTCGCCCAGCTGCTCGGGCTGCCGGTCCGGCCGCTGCCCCGCCCGCACCAGGGCACCCAGCGACGGCTGGACCTGTTCGGCCGGGACGTCCGGATGGGCTTCTACAACACCTTCGCCGCCGGGCCGGGCGCCCTGCCCGAGGGGGTGGAGGCGGCGCTGGACCCGCGGACCGGTGAGGTGCACGCGCTGCGCGGGCCGGCCTTCGCCTCGGTGCAGTTCCACCTCGAGTCGCTGCTCTCGCCCGACGGCGCCGACGTCCTGGCCGGCCTCACCGCGGCCCTGCTGGCCGGTCGACCCCCTCGGGACGGGCGCGCCGACGGCCCGTGACGCCACCCCCCGGCTCTGCTTGCATGAGCGGGCATGAGCGGTGAACCGGCTCGGGACCCGTCCGACGCCCTGCGCGTGGCGGTGCTCGGCCCGGGCGGGGTCGGCGGCCTGCTGGCCGCGCTGCTGACCCAGGCCGGGGCGAGCGTGACCTGCCTGGCCGGCGCGCGGACCGTCGAGGTGCTCCGCACCCACGGGCTGCGGGTGGAGAGCCGGCTGCTCGGCGTCGTCACCACGCGGGTGGAGGCCGCCGAGCAGCTGACCGCGCCGGTCGACGTCTGCCTGGTCTGCGTCAAGGCCACGCACCTGGACGCCGCCCTGGAGCGGGTGCCGGCCGACGTGCTCGGCGACGCGCTGGTGGTCCCGCTGCTCAACGGGATCGAGCACGTCGCCGAGCTGCGGCGCCGCCGTCCGCACGCCGCCGTCGTCCCGGCCGCGATCCGCGTCGAGAGCACCCGCGTCGAGCCCGGCGTGGTGCGCCACGACAGCCCGTTCGTCACCATCGACCTGGCCCCCGCCGCCGGGCTCCAGGAGCGCGTGGTCCGACTGGCCGGGGTCCTGGAGCGGGCCGGCGTGACGGTGCGGACCACCAACGACGAAGCGGCCGTACTGTGGGGCAAGCTCGCCTTCCTCGCGCCGTTCGCCCTGCTCACGACGTCGGCACGGGCGCCCGTCGGCCGGGTGCGCGAGGAGCGGCGGGAGGACCTGCTCGCCCTGGTGCACGAGGTCGCGTCGGTGGCCCGCGCGGAAGGCGTACCGGTCGACACCGACATGGTCGTGGCCTTCTTCGACAGCGTCCCCGAGGGCATGCGCTCGTCCATGCAGCGCGACGCCGCCGCGGGCCGGCCGACCGAGCTCGACGCCATCGGCGGAGCCGTCGTCCGCGCCGCCGACCGCCACGGGATCGCCGTGCCGGTGACCGCCCGCTACGTCGCCGAACTGCGCGCCGCGACCGACTGACCGGTCGCCGGCGGCCGGGTGGCCCCGGCGGCCAGCAGACCCGCGACCAGGACGACGAGCACCACGAGGAGCGCGTCCACCACGCCGACGACCTCGGCGACGAGGCCGATGAGCGGCGGCCCGGCGAGGAACGCCGTGTAGGCGATCGAGCTGACCACCGACACCCTCGCCGCCGCCCGCACCGGGTCGTCGGCGGCCGCGCTCATGCCCACCGGGAAGCCGAGGGCGGCGCCGGCACCCCACAGCACCGCACCGGCGATCGCCAGGGGCAGCGACGGCGCGGTGACGAAGAGCAGCAGCCCGAGGAGGGCGGTCGCGCCGCCGGCCCGCAGGGTGGCCACCCGCCCCCACCGCTGCAGCAGCGTGCCGCCCAGCAGCCGGACGGCGGTCATGGCGGCGACGAAGGAGGCGAAGCCGACGGCGGCGGTGGCCTCCGAGACGCCCTGCCCGTCGACGAGCGCGACGGCGAGCCAGTCGTTGGCGCTGCCCTCGGTGAACGCGAACGCCAGTGTCAGCACGCCGACGAGCAGGGTGCGCGGCTCGCGCCAGGCCCGGCCGACGCCGGAGCCCGCCTGGCGGGCGGCCGCCGCCTGCTCCGGGTCGGCGGGCAGGAAGGAGCGGACGGCGAGGGCCACCGTGCCGAACGAGAGCACCGCGATGAGCACGAAGTGGGCCGCCACGGGGAACGCCAGTGCCGCGGCCGCCGCGCCGATCAGCGCGCCGGCGACGGTGCCGAGGCTGAAGCCGGCGTGCAGGCGGGGCATCAGCGGCCGGCCGAGCCGCTGCTCGACGGCGGCGCCCTCGATGTTCATGGCGACGTCCCAGCCGCCGACACCGACCCCGATCAGCGCCAGCCCCGCGCCGGCCAGCGGGACCGACGCCCAGCCGAGGCCCGCGCCGAGCAGGAGCAGGCCGGTCGTCGCGACGGCGGCACCGGCCAGCACGCCGCGGGCCGGGCCGATGCGGTGCACGACCGGGCCGGTGGCCGGCAGCGCCACCGTCGACCCCACCGCCACGCACAGCAGCAGCAGACCGAGCTCGGCCGCCGACAGCGACAGGGTGTCGCGGGCGGCCGGGACGCGGGAGATCCACGACGCGAACGCGAACCCGTTGACGACGAAGGCGACCGCCACGGCGGTCCGGGCCCGCCGGACCCGGACGGTGGCAGCGGTGTCGGTGGGCAGCACGGCACTCCTCTGCGTCGCGGGGGCGCCCCGCACGGTACGGACCGCCGGGCTACCGCCTCCCGCTCAGGGCGGCGGCGCCGCGTCGGAGAGGGCGAGCACCCGGTGCAGGCGGCGCTCGGTGACGTGCCGCAGTGGGGGCAGCAGGAGGGTCGCGATGCCCTGCTCCACCGCTCCGCCGTCGGGCCCGGATCGGTCGCCGACCATGAGCGCCTCGGCAGCGGCGACGCCGAGGGCCTCCAGGGTCCGTGTGAACACCGCCGGGTCCGGCTTCTGCACGCCCGTCTCGCAGGACAGCGTGAAGACGTCGACGAACCGGGTGAGCCCCGCGGCGTCGAACGCCGGGCGCACGTCGACGTGGACGTCGCTCACGACCGCGACCCGCACGCGCCGGGCGTGCAGCGCGGCCAGGGTCGCGGCGACGTCGTCGGCGAACGGGTTGTGCCGCAGGTCGGACTCGACGGCGTACAGCGCCTGCGCGAGCGCGTCGTCGAGGCCGGCGTCGGCGAAGACGTCGAGGTACACCCGGCGGTGCAGGACCGGGTCGCTGTCCACGCCGGGCGCGTCGAGGCGGTCCCCGGGCCCGTCGGCCGCCGCGACGGCCGCCACGACCCGCTCGACGTCGGCGGGGGCCGCCGTCCGGCCGGCGAGGGTCAGCGCCTCCCGGACCCACTCGCGCTCGGTCAGGCAGGTCACCAGCGTGCCCCGCCAGTCGAAGAGGACGCCCCTTGTGACCATGCCCGCGAACGTAGCGGGCGGCGCCGGTCCCCCTGGGTCAGGCCGAGGACGAGGCCGGCGGCGACGAGGGCGACGCCGGCCCACACCGGCGGCGCGGGGACGGCGCCGCCCAGGAGGACGCCGGTCCCGGCCGCCGCCACGGGCGCGATGCCGGTCAGCAGCCCGGCCCGGCCGGCACCGAGGCGGGTCACGGTGGAGTACCAGAGCACGAAGGCGACGGCGGTGACGGCGACCGCCAGGTAGGCGGCGGCCCACAGGTCCCGAGGGCCGAGGCCGGCTCCCGCCGCGGGGCCCTCGACGACGAGCGCGAGGACGGCGAAGACACCGGACGCGATGCCGGTGCTCCACGCCGACACACCCCACGGCCCGTGCCGGCCCAGCACCGGGACGGCGAGCAGCGTGAACCCCGCCTCGCCGGCGAGCACGACCAGCGCCCAACCGATGCCCGCCGCATCGGCGCGCCCGAGGCCCTGCACCAGCACCGCGCCGCAGGTCACGACGACGCCGGCGGTCAGCAGCGACGGGGAGGGACGTCGCCGCTCCAGCGCCGCCCCGCCCGCGGCCAGCACCACGGGCACGCAGGCGACGGCCACGCCGAGCACCGCGGGCTCGGCGTGACCGGCGCCGTGCACGAGCGCCACGTTGAACACCACGAGGCCCGCTCCGGCCACCCCCAGCAGCCACGCCCACTCGGCTCCCCGGGGACGCACCAGCCGCCGCCCGGCGAGGCGGGCGAGGCCCACGAGCAGCGCGCAGGCGACGGCGTAGCGCACGGCCTGTGCCGTGAACAGCTCCGCCGGCGACAGCAGCCCGGACACCGCGACGCTGCCGCCGACGAACCCCATCGCCACCGCTCCCGGCAGCGCCGCCCACCACCGCTTGACCACCCGGCCAGCCTGGGCGGTCAATGGTCCGGCGGGCAGGGCCGATCGAGACGTCGGCAGGTGGACCAATGGGAGGGGGCGCCGGTGCGGTCGACGAACGGGACGGACTTCCTCCAGCTGCACCGGGCAGCCGCTCCGCCGCGCGGGCTGATCGCGTGGCTGGTCGCCGAGGTCCGGGCCGCCGTCGCGGACGGGCGCCTGGGTCCCGGCTCCGCGCTGCCACCGACGCGGACGCTCGCCCGCGACCTCGGCGTGTCGCGCGGCGTCGTCGTGGAGGCCTACCAGCGCCTGGCCGACGAGGGCGTCGTCGTCAGCCGGACCGGCTCGGGCACCGTCGTCGCCGCACCCCCCGCCCCGGCCGCCGTCGTGCCGGCCGGGTCCGCGGACGTCGCCGTCCCCCTCCTCCCGGCCCGGCCGCCCGCCGGTGTCGACGTCGACCTCTCCCCCGGGGTGCCGGACCTGTCGGCATTCCCGCGCTCGGTGTGGCTCCGGGCCGAGCGCGCCGTCCTCGCGCACGCCGCCGCGGCCGACCTCGGCTACGGCGACCCCCGCGGCAGTGCCCGGCTGCGCGGCGAGCTCGCGACCTGGCTGGCCCGCACCCGCGGACTGCGCGTCCCCGCGGAGGGGATCGTCGTCGTCGCGGGCGTCGCCCAGTCGCTGGCGCTGCTGGCCCAGGTCCTGCGCGCCCGCGGCGAGACCACCGTCGCCGTGGAGGACCCGGGGTCGCGCGGCGCCCGCGACGCGATCGGGTACTGGGGACTGGACGTGCTGCCCGTCCCGGTCGACGAGGACGGCGTCCGGGTGGCCGAGCTGGCCGCGACGGGCGCCCGGGCGGCGGTGCTCACCCCGGCGCACCAGTTCCCCACCGGCGTGGTCCTCGCCCCCGGGCGACGGCGCGAGGTCCTGGCGTGGGCCCGGGCGGCGGACGGCCTCGTCGTCGAGGACGACTACGACGCCGAGCACCGCTACGACCGCGCGCCGGTCCCGGCCCTGCAGGCCGGCGCCCCGGACCTGGTCGCGCACACCGGCAGCACGTCCAAGACGCTGGCGCCGGGCATGCGGCTGGGGTGGCTGGTGCCGCCGGCCTCCCTGCTGGCCGAGGTGGTCGCCGCCAAGCACGCCAACGACCTCGGCAGCCCCGTGCTGCCGCAGCTGGTGCTGGCCGAGCTGCTGGCGAGCGGGGCCTACGACCGGCACCTGCGCCAGGTCCGCGCCCGGCAGCGTGACCGGCGCGACGCCGTGGTGGCCGCCGTCCGCGAGCACCTGCCCGCCGCGCGCGTGGAGGGCGCGGCCGCCGGCCTGCACCTGCTGCTCACCCTGCCCGCCGCGGCCGGGGACGACGTCGACCTGGCGGCCCGGGCCTGCGACGTCGGCGTCCTGGTGCACCCGCTGTCCTGGCACCGGCAACGGCCCGGCCCGCCCGGCCTCGTCCTCGGCTACGCCGCCCACACCCCGGACCGCCTCACCGACGCGGTGCGGCGGCTCGGCGCCGCGCTGGCCCGTTGACAGCGGGGCGTGCGCGGCGTCGACTGCGGGCGTGCCCGAGACGAGCCCGAGGACGGTCCTCCCCCTGGCGTGCACCCTGGGACCCGAGGACGGGCGCGACCGGCTGTCGCGCTGGGAGGCGCTGCACCGCACCGCCGTCCCGGCGGTCCACGTGGCCGACGGCGAGCTGCGGGTCAGCTACCCCGGCGGGCCCGGGGTGACGGAGGAGCTCCGGAGCCTCGCCGCCGCCGAGGCGACCTGCTGCGCGTTCGTGACGTGGGACGTGACGGAGGAGGCGGGTCGGGCGGTGCTGACGGTGCGCGCCCCCGCCGGCGCCCCGGAGGCCATCGGCCCCATCGCGGTCCTGTTCAGCGCTCCTGCGTGACCGCGGGCGACCCCGGCCGACGAGGCGCAGCGGGAGACGGCGTTCCTCACCGACGTGGACGTCCCGCCTGCTCGCCGAGCGGCATCGGCAGCAGGCCCGTGCCCTACGGAGCGCTGCCGAACGGGTCGGTGGCCCGGCGCAGGGCGGCCGCGGCTGCACTCGTGATCGGCCGGCCGTGGCCGGGGCAGGCGACGTCGACGTCCAGCCCGGCGAGCCGCTGCAGGGAGGCCCACGCGCCGGCGCGGTCGGCGTTGAACGGACCGAGGATCGCCCGCCCCTCGTGCTCGGCGACGGTGTCCCCGGTGATGAGCACGCCGTGCCGAGGGAGGTGCAGGGCGATGCTGCCCGGTGTGTGACCCGGCACGGCGAGCACCACGGCCTCACCGACCGCCCCCAGGACCTGCCCGTCGTCGACCTCCTGGTCCACCGGGGAGGCGGCAGCGGGTCGCAGGTCGGCGGCGACGACCGCGTGCAGCGCGCGCTCGGCCTCGGTGAAGGAGGGCAGCGGGCCGGGGACGTCGCCACGCACGAATGCCGCGTCGCCGCGCCCGGCGACCACGGGCGCACTCGCCCAGGACGCCAGCTCGGCCGCCGCGCCGGCGTGGTCGTCGTGGAAGTGGGTCAGCACGATCCGGCGGAGGTCGCGCCGGCGCAGGCCCAGGTGGTCCAGGGCGGCGACGACCGCGGGACCACTGCCGGGCGGGCCGGTGTCGACCAGCGTGACGCCGTCCCCGCCGTGCCACAGGTAGGCGTTGGCGATGCCCAGCGGCAACAGGTGCAGGCCCGGAACGACCTCGACGACGTCCATGCCCGGACGCTAGGCGGCCGCGGCGGCACCCGGGGGCCGTTCAGCTGAGGGAGGACAGCACCGTCAGCGTCTCGTGTACGGCCCGGTCGTGACCGGGTGGTAGCCCTTGGCGCCGACCGCGACGGCCAGGTCGCTGCGCGGCGGCCGGCCTTGGGCCAGGAGGTCCAGCGCCGTGCGGAAGTCGTAGCGGGGCGTCCAGCCGAGGTCGGCGCGGGCCGCGTCGTTGACGTACACCCGGTCGATGCCCGGGAACACGCGCCAGCCGAGCTGCCGGTAGAGCTCGACGGAGTCCGGGAACAGCCGGGCGACGACGGCCGGGGCGTCGGTGCGCAGCTCGGCGAGGTCGTCCTGCCGGAACGGCGTGGTGGCGCTGACGACGTAGCGGCCGAAGCCGAGTTCCGGCGCACGGGCCAGGGCGGCGCGGTGGGCCGAGACGACGTCGGCGATGTCCACGCGCCGGTACAGCAGCTCGTTGACCTTGGCGTTGTCGTCGGCGTAGGCGGTGCGGACGTCGTCGGCGTCGTCGCCCTCGGGGAAGAACCGGGAGGTGCGCAGGACGATCACCGGGAGCCCCGTGTCGCGGGCGACGAGCTCGCAGAGGTCCTCGGCGGCGACCTTGGTGACGCCGTAGACGTTCCGCACCCGCGGGGGCACCGCCTCGGTGATCCATGCGGCCGGCTCCCCGGGTGCGGGGACCAGCGCGCGCCCGAACGCGCTGGTCGTGCTCGTGTACACGAACCGGCCGACGCCGGCGGCCACGGCCTCCTCCAGGACGATCAGCGTGCCGGTCACGTTCGTGTCGACGAAGGCCTGCCGGTCGTGCGAGCCGACGTGCGGCTTGTGCAGCGTCGCGGTGTGCAGGACGGCGTCGGCACCGGCCAGCGCCTCGCGGACGGCGGCCCGGTCGGTGACCGAGGCGAGGACGTCCGTCCACTCCGACGGGAGCACGTCGAGCCCCACGACGTCCTCACCCGCGGCGCGCAGCTCCCGCACGAGCGCCTCGCCGAGGTGTCCCGAGCTGCCGGTGACCAGGATCCGCACCCCGCCACCCTGACACGGGGCCGACGGCGGGACGGAGGTCAGTCGGCCGTGGCGGCGGGCCCGAAGCGGCTCAGGAAGGTGGTGACCGCCTCCGTCGCGATCACCTCCAGGTCCTGGTCGACGGAGGGCTGCGCGCCCGCCTGGAGCGTGAGCCGGTTCAGGGGCGCGGCGAGGGCCAGCCAGGTGAACTGCTCCGCGGCGATGCCGGCGTCGTCGACGTCCAGCTGCCCCCGCGCGGCGAGCTCGGCCAGCGCCTCCGCGAGGAGGCGCTGGTTGCGGTCCCAGCTGCGTGCGACGTAGTCCGCCGCCACCTCGGGGAACCGCTCCGCCTCGGCCGCGACCAGCGTCCGCATCTGCAGCACGGGCGTGCTCAGGACGCCGGCCTGCAGGACGCGGGCCAACCGGAGCAGCCCCTCCCGCAGGTCCGGCGCCGCGAGCAACGCCCGCGTGTGCGGACGCATCGCATCATGGCCCCGGTCGACCCAGTCGCGGACCACGGCGGCGAACAGCGCGTCCTTGGAGGCGTACTGCCGGTAGAGGGTCTGCTTCGAGATGCGCGCCCCGGCCGCGACCGCGTCCATGGTCGCGCCGGCGAAGCCCTGGGCGAGGAACACCTGCCGGGCGATCGCCACCAGGTCGCTGCCCGTGCTGCCGCCCGGGCGCCCGCGCTTCGCTGCCACCGCCTCGGCCATGCCCGGAAACAGTACTGGACAGTACGCACCGATGGCAGTAGCGTACTGGCACGTACTAAAAGGAGGTCCTCGTGACCGCACTCGCAGTGGCCGTCGCGTCCGTGGCGGCGTTCGTGCTCAGTTCCGTCTACTACGGCGTGGCCACCCCACTGGAGCGCCGTGCGCTGGGTGACCGGGCGCTGGACCGCGGACGCCCGGGTCCGTGGCAGGTCGCGGCGGAGCTCCTGCGCACTGCGGTGGTGGCGAGCGTCTTCGCCTGGATCGCCGCGAGCGCGGACCTGTTCACCCTGCCGGGGGCTGCCCTGCTCGCCCTGGTTACCTGGATCGGGTTCCCCGTCGTCCTGCTGACCGGCTCCGTCACCTGGGAGGGCGCGCCGCCGGTCACCGCGGCGCTGCACGCCGGTGACTGGCTGCTCAAGCTCCTGCTGATCGGCGCCGTCCTCGGCGCACTGCACTGACGACCGCCACCGCAGAAGGGACCTGTCATGACCACCGCAGCTCGCTCCGCCGGCCCGATCGACCGCCGGTTCACCGCAGTCCTGCAGCAGAGCGACGCGAAGGGCGGCTGGACCTACGTCGTGCTCGAGGACTCCGCCGACTACTTCGGCACCCGGGGCCTGGTCAAGGTGTCCGGCACCGTCGACGGCGAGCCGTTCACCAGCTCGTTCATGGCCCTCGGCGACGGCACCCACAAGCTCCCGGTCGCGGCCAAGCTCCGCCGGGCGATCGGCAAGGGCGCCGGCGACACCGTCACGGTGCAGCTGACCGAGCGGCTCAGCTGACACCGCGGCGACCGGGACGGCTGGCCGGTCGACCCCGGGAACGCCAGTGGCGGAGCGGGGGACTCCCCCACTCCGCCACTGGCACGTCTCACGTCGAGCGGGTCCCGGTCAGCCGGGACCCGTCCGACGCGTCATCGGCTCAGCTGCAGCCGCTGGTGGAGCCGCAGCCCTCGCAGACGTAGCAGCTGCCGGCCGGCCGCATCTTCGTGCCGCAGGTCATGCACAGCGGCGCGTCGGTGGCGGTCCCGGTGACCAGCTCGAACAGCTCCGCCGAGGAGTGGGCCTCCTTGACCGGCTTGTCGGCGACCTCGGGTTTGGCCACGCCCTTGATGTCGCCCTCGGTCGGCACCGAGCTGCGCAGCGCCTCGACGTCGACCTCCTCCTCCTCGACGACGGCGGCCGTCGACGCGGAGGTGTCGTAGCCCGACACCTGCGCCGCGCGCTCCTCGGCGGTGAAGATGCCGAGGGTGGCGCGGGTGTCGACCGGCAGGTGGTCCAGCGCCAGGCGACGGAAGATGTAGTCCATCACCGACTGGGCGATCCGGATGTCCGGGTCGTCGGTCATGCCGGCCGGCTCGAAGCGCATGTTGGTGAACTTCTGGATGTAGGTCTCCAGCGGCACACCGTGCTGCAGCGCGATCGAGATGCCGATCGAGAAGGCGTCCATGACACCGGCCAGGGTCGAGCCCTGCTTGCCGAGCTTGAGGAACACCTCGCCGAGGCTGCCGTCCTCGTACATCCCAGCGGTCATGTAGCCCTCGGCACCGGCGACGCTGAACGACGTCGTCATGCTCTGCCGCTTCTTGGGCAGCCGGCGGCGGACCGGGTGCGACGTCGTGGTGACCGGGGCCGGCGTCTCGACCGAGTCCGTGGCCTTCTTCTTCGCCTTCGCGTCGGACAGCGGCTGGCCGACCTTGCAGTTGTCGCGGTAGATCGCCAGCGCCTTGAGGCCGAGCTTCCAGCCCTGGAAGTAGATGTTCTCGACGTCCTCGACGGTCGCCGTCTCCGGCATGTTGACCGTCTTGCTGATGGCGCCGGAGATGAACGGCTGCACCGCGGCCATCATCCGGACGTGGCCCATCGGGGAGATGGCCCGCTCGCCCATCGCGCAGTCGAAGACCTCGTAGTGCTCCGGGCGCAGGCTCGGGGCGTCGACGACGTGGCCGTGCTCGGCGATGAACTCGACGATCGCCTCGACCTGCTCGTCCTGGTAGCCGAGGCTCTTCAGCGCCCGCGGGACCGTCTGGTTGACGATCTGCATGGACCCGCCGCCGACCAGCTTCTTGTACTTGACCAGCGAGAAGTCCGGCTCGATGCCGGTCGTGTCGCAGTCCATCATGAATCCGATGGTCCCGGTGGGGGCCAGCACCGAGGCCTGCGCGTTGCGCCAGCCGTTGTCGGCGCCGATCTCCAGGCACTCCTGCCACTGGGCGGTGGCGACCCGCAGCACGTCGGCGTCGTCGGCGCCGACCGGGCGGATGGCGTCGTTGGCCGCGGCGTGCTTGCGCATGACCCGGGCGTGGGCGTCGGCGTTGCGGGCGAAGCCCTCGTAGGCGCCGACGATGCCGGCGAGCTCGGCCGAGCGCCGGTAGGCGGTGCCGGTCATCAGCGAGGTGATCGCCGCGGCGAGCGTCTGACCGCCGCGCGAGTCGTAGGCGTGGCCGGTGGCCATGAGCAGCGCGCCGAGGTTGGCGTAGCCGATGCCCAGCTGCCGGTAGGCGCGGGTGGTCTCACCGATCGGCTCGGTCGGGAAGTCGGCGAAGCAGATCGAGACGTCCATCGCCGTGATGACGAGCTCGACGGCCTTGACGAAGGTCTTGGCGTCGAAGGTCCCGTCGTCCTTCAGGAACTTCATGAGGTTCAGCGACGCCAGGTTGCACGAGCTGTTGTCCAGGCTCATGTACTCCGAGCACGGGTTGGACGCGTTGATCCGCCCGGTCTCGGGGTTGGTGTGCCAGTCGTTGATCGTGTCGTCGTACTGGATGCCGGGGTCGGCGCACTCCCAGGCGGCCTTGGTGACCTTGCGGAACAGGTCCTTGGCGTCGACGGTCTCGATCACCGAGCCGTCCATGCGGCCGCGCAGGCCGAAGTCGGTGCCGTCCTCCACCGCGCGCATGAACTCGTCGGAGACGCGGACGGAGTTGTTGGCGTTCTGGTACTGGACGCTGGTGATGTCCCGCCCGCCGAGGTCCATGTCGTACCCGGCGTCGCGCAGCGCGCGGATCTTGTCCTCCTCGCGCGCCTTGGTCTCGATGAACTCCTCGATGTCGGGGTGGTCGATGTCGAGGACGACCATCTTGGCCGCACGGCGGGTGGCGCCACCGGACTTGATCGTCCCGGCGGAGGCGTCGGCGCCGCGCATGAAGCTGACCGGGCCCGAGGCGGTGCCGCCGGAGGACAGCAGCTCCTTGGACGAGCGGATGCGGGAGAGGTTCAGGCCGGCACCGGAGCCGCCCTTGAAGATCAGCCCCTCCTCGCGGTACCAGTTGAGGATCGAGTCCATCGTGTCGTCGACGGCGAGGATGAAGCAGGCGCTGACCTGCTGCGGGGCGCTGGTGCCGACGTTGAACCACACGGGGCTGTTGAAGCTGAACACCTGGTGCAGCAGCATCCAGGTGAGCTCGTGCTCGAAGATCTCGGCGTCGCCCTCGCTGGCGAAGTAGCCGTGCTCGCGGCCGGCCGCACCGTAGGTGAGCACCACCCGGTCGATGAGCTGGCGCAGGCTCGTCTCGCGCTGCGGGGTGCCGACGGCGCCGCGGAAGTACTTGGTGGTGACGATGTTGGTGGCGTTGATGCTCCACTCGGCGGGGAACTCCACGCCACGCTGCTCGAAGTTGACCGAGCCGTCACGCCAGTTGGTCATGACGACGTCGCGCCGCTCCCAGGTCACCTCGTCGTAGGGGTGCACCCCGGCGGTGGTGTAGACGCGCTTGACCTTCAGGCCCTTCCCCCGGGTCGGCGCCTTGGCGGTGGCGCGACGCGTGCGGCCTGACAAGCGGTCCTCGGTCTCGGTCACGGAGCTCTCCCTCGTGTGGTGGTCGGCGGCTGGGGAAGAGCCGCCACCGTTCTATCGGTCGGTACTGACGTTTCTGCGTGCCGGCGGCGCTGCCGGCGGGTCGGGACGGGGTCGGTCAGGGGACGGCGGTCAGGGGGACGGCGTGCGGTCGGCCGCGGGCTGCGCGCGCCCGCCGCCGCGGCGCCGGGGCGCCGGCGGGTCGAGCTGCATCCCGGGCAGCGGCGGGTTGCCGCCGGCGAGGTGGCGGGCCCGCAGCTCGGTGATCGCCTTCTCGAAGTCCTCGAGGGAGGTGAAGGCCCGGTAGACACTGGCGAAGCGGAGGTAGGCCACCTCGTCGAGCTCCCGCAGCGGCCGCAGGATCGCCAGCCCCACCTCGTGACTGGGGACCTCGGCCGCCCCGCTGGCGCGGATGGCGTCCTCCACCTGCTGGGCGAGCTGCTGCAGCTGGTCCTCGTCGACCGGCCGGCCCTGGCAGGCCCGGCGGACGCCGGCGACGACCTTGGCCCGGTTGAACGGCTCGCTGACGCCGCTGCGCTTGACGACGGCGAGGACCGCCTCCTCCACGGTGGTGAAGCGGCGACCGCAGGCCGGGCACGAGCGGCGGCGGCGGGTGGTGGCCCCCTCGTCGGCCTCGCGCGAGTCGATCACCCGGCTGTCGGGGTTGTGGCAGAACGGGCAGCGCACTGCGGTTCACCTCCCCTCCGCGACCGGTTGGTCGCCCGTGACCGGTGACCGGTCCCGGGCGGCCGGTGCCGGCGGCCGCTGATCGCCCCGGGGGTCCGTCTGTGGACCCCGTTGGGGACATCCGGTGGATGCCCGGGGGAAGTCCTGAGGACGGACCTGTGGAGAACTCCCAGCGGTGCAACTACTAGATGTAGGGGAACCCTAGGCCGGGCCCCACTACATCTGCAAGCCGGATGCGGGCGTGTCTCTTCCGCCGAGATGCGGTCGTGACCCACCGGTGACCAGGTGCGAGCACGCTTCCCACCCGTCACACGACACGCCGGGACGCCGCGCGTGTCGACGCGCGGAGAGGGCCGGGGCAGGGGTAAGGGACGGCCGGGCGGACGCCGGACGGACGCCGACAGGGTCACCGACGGGCGGACTCCGTAGGAGTCCCCGGGACCACTCAGACGGTGGGGCGGACGGCGGGACGGCCGCCACGCGGGTGCGACGCGAGGTCGTCGAGACGGATCGGGCGGGTCAGCAGGTCCGGCTCACCGGCAGCGCCGCCGGGAGCAGCAGCGGCGGAGACGTGGGCGGGCGCGCCGAGGGCGATCGCGGGCATCTCGGCGGTGAGGGCGCGGTGGCGGCCGGCGTCCGCGGGCGCGCGGTGCCGCCCGGCGCCGGCGGACCCCACGGCGGGCTGCTCGGCGGTGCCGTCGGCGCCGTGCCGGCGGACGGCGCGGAACGCGCGGCGGGCCGACGCCACCGCGGTCATGACCACGGTCGCGTCGGGTCGGGACGCCGGACCCTGCCCGCCACCGCCGGCGCCGGCCGCCGCCACGACGGCCGACGCCACGACGGCCGGCGCCTCGGCGGAGGCGAGGGCGAGGTGCCGCTCGGGCAGCCGCACGGCCGCGAGGTCGACCCAGGTGGACTCCCCCTCGGCTCCGTCCTGCCACCGGACCTGCGCCTGGCAACCACCGGTCTCGTCGTGCCGCCAGCCCAGCATGGCGCCGGGCGCCCACGTGCCGTCCAGGCAGACCTCGACGTCCTGCGGCGAGCGGAAGGCGACTGCGGCCCGGCTGTTCACGGCTGCTGACACGCCCTCGACCGTAGGTGCCGGACCGGCTCCCATCCGTGAGCGACCTCGCGCGGAGGGTTGACGAACCGGACGCGGCAGCCTCGTCCAAGTCTGCCGGGACGGGGCCGGGGCACCGCGCGCACGCCGCGTGCCTCCACGAGGGTCGACGCGGCGCCCACGGTCGACGCGACACCCGGGGTCGGCGCGGCGCTCACGGCAGCTGGAGGACCTGGCCGGGCACGACCGCCGAGTCCTCGAGGTCGTTGAGCTCCTCGATGGCGTCGACCACGACCCGCACGTCCTGCCCGTCCCCGGCGAGCTCGCCTGCGATCGACCACACCGTGTCGCCCGGCTCGACCACGACGCTGCTCTCCCCCGCCAGCCGCAGCCCGCCGTCGCCGCCGGGCAGCAGGGGCGAGATCCACGAGCCCAGGGCGACGGCCCCGCCCAGGGTGAGCGCGGCGAGGAGGCGCCGCCCCCGACGGGTCAGCCGCGCAGGGGCCGGCGACGGCGCGCACCCGCCCCGGACCGGGCCGGTGGCGGTCCTGGAGCGGAGCGGCCGCCCACTCGGGCGGGCCGGGTCGCGGCGGGTGGGCGGCGCCTCGACGGCCGGACCGGCCCCGCCGGTGCGCCCCCCGGGGACGGCCGGCCGGTCGGGGACGGGCCGCAGGTGCCCGGTGACCCGCGGTCCGGAGCCCGGCAGGGCGGCCCGCACCGCCGGCCAGGCCGAGCGACCGGGAGCCGCCGCACCCCCACCGGCCCCCGATCCGAGCAACGGCCGCCACGGGACCCGGACCGTCGCGTCGAACTGCAGCACGTCCTGCCGCACGCTCCCCATGACCACTCCTCCTCGTCGAGCCCACCCGGTCGAACAGGTGTTCGATCGAACGCCCGTACGATTCCTACCGCACGCTCCCGATAGGGGCGACCCGACACGTCACGCGGTTTCGAACACACGTTTGAAGTACCGGCGCCGAGGCGCTACCGTCCGTTCAGCACCCGTCCGCCGTCGCCCCCGGGCGTCGTGGGGGTCACGGCCCGCCGCGGGTCCCGCACGGGATCGGCAGCCGGACCGGGGCACCGCGGGCGGAGGGCAGGACACGAGGGCTGTGGCGGCACAGTCGGCGAGGAGGAGACGTGGCGGGCACGAGCGGGACCGGCCAGCGCACGCGCACCGGTGGGACGGCGACCCGGCGCGGCGCGAAGGCCGGCGCGGCGACGGAGACCCCGGACGCGGCCGACCAGGCCGGCGCGGTGCGGACCTTCCCCGACCGCACGGAGGCCGGCGACGGCCTGACCCAGCGGCAGCGCAGGGTGCTCAAGGTCATCCGCGACTCGATCGAGCGCCGTGGCTACCCGCCCTCGGTGCGCGAGATCGGCGAGGCCGTCGGCCTGTCCTCGGCGTCGTCGGTCGCCCACCAGCTCTCGGTGCTGCAGAAGAAGGGCTGGCTGCGGCGCGACCCCAACCGCCCCCGGGCGCTCGACGTCCGGCTCCCCGGCGAGACGCCCGCCGAGACCGGCGCACCCGCGGCTCCGGCTGCCACGGCCGACGCCGGCGCACCCACCTACGTGCCGCTGGTCGGCCGGATCGCCGCCGGTGGCCCGGTGCTCGCCGAGCAGGCGGTCGAGGACGTCTTCCCGCTCCCCCGCGAGCTGGTCGGCGAGGGCACGCTGTTCATGCTGCGCGTCGCCGGCGACTCGATGGTCGACGCGGCCATCTGCGACGGCGACTGGGTGGTCGTGCGCCAGCAGCCCACCGCGGAGAACGGCGAGATCGTCGCCGCGATGCTCGACGGCGAGGCCACGGTGAAGACCTACAAGCGTCGCGACGGGCACGTGTGGCTGCTGCCGCACAACCCCGCCTACGAGCCGATCCCGGGCGACGAGGCGACCGTCCTCGGCCGCGTCGTGACGGTGCTGCGCCGCGTCTGACCGCTGCTCCGGCCCGACGGCCGTCCCGCGCTCGCGGGGCGGCCGTCAGCCGTTCCGGGGCGGCCCGGGCGCGTCGCCGGCCGCGGGGCGCCGCCGGAGCAGCCGCCCACCGATCCAGACCAGCGCCGTCGCCACGGCAGCGGCGACCAGCCCGGCGGTGACGGGCGGGACACCGCCGCTCCCGTCGGAGAGCAACCCCGGCAGGGACGGGTCGGCGGGAGGCGCCGTCGACGACGGCGCCGTGGCGGCGGGGACGGGGACCAGCGTGACGTCGCCGGGGACGCCCTCGCCGGCGACGAGCAGGGCACTGCCGTCCGCGGTGAAGCTGACCGCCTCGCCCTGCGGCGCGCCCGGCAGCGCGACGCGCACCGGCTCGCCGGCCAGCGCGCCGGGGACGTCGGCGCCGGCCAGCGGCCACACGTAGGCGTCGGTGTAGGTCCGCAGCGCGATCCGGCTGCCGTCGCGGGCGACCGCCCCGCCGGTCACCAGCAGCTGGCCCGCGCGCCCCACCGGGCCCCCGGGCGTACCGGTCAGCGTGAAGGTCACCGTGCCGACGTCGGCCAGTCCGACCGTCCCGCCGTCGACCAGCGCCGTCGCCGGCCGGTAGACGTGGCTGGCACCGAGCACCTCCTTGGTCACCACGTACGGCGTGCCGTCGGGGGCCAGCAGCAGCGCCTCGGCGTCGTGCGGGCCGTCGGGGTAGGTCATCCGGTACAGCGCCGTCGTCCCGTCGGGGCGCAGGGCGAGGAGCGCGACGGTCGCCCGGGTGGCGTTGTTGTCCCCGGTGTCGGCCAGCCAGACGGTGCCGTCGGCGCCGACGGCGAGGTCCTCGGGGTCGTAGGGGTCCAGCGGGGCGGTGACAACGTCGACGACCTGGCAGGTGCCGTCCAGCACGTACACGGTCACCTGATCGCCGCCGTCGACCATCGCCAGCATGCGGTCGCCGACGTCGACCAGGCCGGAGAGCTCCGCCAGCCGCGGGTCGCCCACCTGACAGCGGGTCGACGGGGTGGCCGGCTCCTCGGCGCCGGCGGGCGGCGCGGCTCCCAGCGTCAGGGCGAGCACCGGGCCGGCGAGCGCGGCCGCACGGATCGGGCGGGGACCCCGGCGGCCGGGGACGGGCCGGCGGCCCGCGTCAGGGCTGCGCGGGTGGACGGCCGGCTCGGGCACTCGCCCAGCGTGACAGCACGGATGCGTCGAGTGCGTGAACCACGCCCAGCAGGAGCAGGCCCACGGCCGCGCCGACCACCGCGTCGGTGACCCAGTGGAAGTCCAGCGACACCATGGCCACGCCGGTGGCCACCGGCCCCACGACGCTGAGCCACCACAGCGTGCGCTGCAGCCACGGCCGGAGCCGGTACTCGACCGCCTGCCACCGGGCCACACCCCACATGAGCACGGCGTTGGCCACGTGCCCGGAGGGGTAGGAGGCCCCGTCTCGGTGGAAGAACGACCCGGGGTAGGCCGGCGCGGTGCGCCCGGTGCCGAACTTGACGGCGTAGACGACGACCGTCAGCAGCACCAACGCGGCGAGGACACGCACGAGCGGGAGCAGCGTCCGCTGCCGCACGCACAGCCAGCCGACCAGGACGGCCAGCACGGCCAGGATGGTGCCGCGGCCCCCGATCTGGGTGACCACCCAGACCGGCCGGTAGGCCGGTGAGTCCCGCAGGTCCCAGCCGCTGACCACCTCGGAGACCTGCAGGTCCACCCGCTCGAGGTAGCCGCGGGTGAGCAGGTCGGCCGTGACGGCGACGGCCACGACGAGGGCACCCAGCAGCAGCCACCACTGCGGCCGGCCGGCCGTGACGCGCCCGGACGCGGTCGCGTGCTCACCCGGCCCGTCGCCGGACGGCGCGCCGGCCGGGCGTCGCGCCACGCCGCTGGTCACGCGGTCACGGTACCGGCCCGTGACCGGCCCGTGACCTCGGAGCGGCCGACGGCGAGCCGCCCGGGTGCCCGGCGGGGAGCCGGGCACCCGGGCGGCGGGTGCGGAGGGAGTCGGTCAGCCGACGGGTGCGGCGAACCGCTCCAGGGTGGCGGCCAGGCCGCCGTCGACCCGGGCGGACATCCGCGTCCCGGTCACCTCGTGCTGCTCGCTGAGCACCTCACCGTCCCGGTGCACACGGGCCACCAGGTCACCGCGGTCGTAGGGGACGAGGACCTCGACCTCGACGTCCGGGTGCGGCAGGCGGGTGGCGACGATCTCCCGCAGCCGCTCGATGCCCTCGCCGGTGCGGGCCGAGACCCACACCGCACCGGGCAGCGCGCGGCGCAGCGTCAGCACGTCGTCCTCGGTCATGGCGTCGACCTTGTTGACGACGATCAGCTCGGGCACCGCCGCCGCGTCGATCTCCTGGAGGACGACGCGCACCGCGTCGATCTGGCCGAGCGGGTCGGGGTCGGAGCCGTCGACGACGTGCAGCAGCAGGTCGGCGCCGGCCACCTCCTCGAGCGTCGACCGGAACGCGTCGACCAGCTGGTGCGGCAGGTGCCGCACGAAGCCGACGGTGTCGGTGAGCGTGTACTCGCGGCCGTCGGGCGACTGGGCACGGCGCACCGTCGGGTCGAGGGTGGCGAACAGCGCGTCCTCCACCAGCACGCCGGCGCCGGTCAGCCGGTTGAGCAGGCTGGACTTACCGGCGTTGGTGTACCCGGCGATCGCCACACCGGGGACGGAGTTGCGGTCGCGGCCCGAGCGCTGGGTGGCGCGGGCGGTGGCCATGCCGGCGATCTCGCGGCGCAGCTTGCTCACCCGCGACCGGATGCGGCGCCGGTCGGTCTCGATCTTGGTCTCACCGGGACCGCGCGTACCGATGCCGCCACCGCCGGCGACGCGGCCACCGGCCTGCCGGGACAGCGACTCACCCCAGCCGCGCAGCCGCGGCAGCATGTACTGCATCTGGGCCAGCTCGACCTGGGCCTTGCCCTCCCGGCTGGTGGCGTGCTGGGCGAAGATGTCGAGGATCAGGGCGGTCCGGTCGACCACCTTGACCTTGAGGATCTTCTCCAGCGCGTTGAGCTGGCCGGGGGTCAGCTCGCCGTCGCAGATCACCGTGTCCGCACCGCTGGCGGCCACGATGTCGCGGATCTCGGCCGCCTTGCCCGAGCCCACGTAGGTGCCCGCGTCGGGCTTGTCGCGCCGCTGGGTGACCGCCTCGAGCACCTCGGAGCCGGCCGTCTCCGCCAGCGCGGCGAGCTCGGCCAGCGACCGGTCGGCGTCGACCTGCGTGCCCTCGGTCCAGACGCCGACCAGCACGACCCGTTCGAGGCGCAGCTGCCGGTACTCGACCTCGCTGATGTCGGCGAGCTCGGTGGACAGCCCGGCCACGCGTCGCAGCGCGCCGCGGGCCTCGAGGTCGTAGGAGCCGGTCGAGTCGTCGTCGTCCCACTGGCCGGCCGGTGCGGGCCGGGGATCACCCTCTGCTCGCTCGGCTCGGTCCTGTGCGTCCGCGAGCACGGCGCGGTTCTGTGCGGTCGTCATCGGGTCCAGCGTGACACGCGCGCCGTCCCCGGTCATCTCACTTACCCGTGCAGTCGTCATACGCGGGGTACAACACCGGCGGACGGCGTTTGCATCCCGGCGTTCGCATCCCCGCGTTCACATCCCGGTGGGAGCCGGGTAGGGCCGGGAGCGACCGACCCGCCCAGAGGAGGAACCGTGAGCACGAGCGACGACGCCGGTACCGACGACCCGGGCCGCGACCCCGTGGGCCTCGAGGTCCCGCGCAACCCCTTCGGCGGCGCGGACCAGGACACCGGGGCCGGCGAGCCGCGCGGCACCGGCAACGTGGGTCCCGGGGACAAGCCGGAGGCGCCGACCGACGAGCCGGAGACCCGCGCCGACACCCCCGACAACCCCTAGCCGGGCGTCAGTCGTCCAGCCACTCCCGCGTCAGCTCGCCGGTGGCCACCACGACGGCGGGGCCGCGCAACACCGTCGTCTCCGCGGAGACGTCGACCGACAGCCGGCCGCCGGGGACGTCGACGACGACCGTGCCGCGCACCGCGTCGTCGCCGGACTCCGCGGCCGGCCGGGCGTGGGCCAGCGCGGCGTAGGCGGTGGCGCACGCGCCGGTGCCGCAGGAGCGGGTCTCCCCCACGCCGCGCTCGTGCACCCGCAGCCGCACGTGCGCGTCGGCGCCCTCCACATCGGCCGCCAGCACCCGCACGAACTCGACGTTGACCCCCTCAGGGAACAGCCCCGGGTCGACGCCGGGCCGGACGGTGAGGTCGAGCGCGTCGAGGTCGGCGTCGGTGAGGCAGACCAGGTGCGGGTTGCCCATCGAGACCGCCTGCCCGGGGAACGCCCGCCCCGCCACGGTCGCCTCGCCGCGGCCGAAGGGCCGGGCCGGGCCCATGTCGACCCAGTAGGTGCCGTCGGGCCCCGCGCCCACCCGGCGCGGCCCGCCGCGGGTGCCGACCAGCACGCCGTCGGCGCAGGCGGACCGGTCGAGCAGCCCCTCGCCGACGAGCACGTGCAGGAACAGCCGGACGCCGTTGCCGCACATCTCGGCGTACGAGCCGTCGGCGTTGCGGTGGTCCATGAACCACTCGCAGCGCTCGAGGTCCGCGCCCAGGACGGCGGGCGTGTCGGGGACGTGCCGGCTGCGCACCACCCGCAGGACGCCGTCGCCGCCGAGGCCGGAGCGGCGCTCGCACAGGCGGGCGACCAGCGCGGCGTCGAGGCGGTCCTCGGGCCAGCGGTCCCCGTCGGGGTCGGGCAGGACGACGAAGTCGTTCTCGGTGCCGTGCCCGAGGAGGAACCGGTCGCTCACCGCCCGATCGTACGGCCGGCGACCAGCGCCCCGACGGCGTCGGCGAGGTCGGGACGGGCGGCGTCGAACCAGGTGGTGGCCGCGTCACGGCGGAACCACGACCGCTGCCGCCGGACGAACCGCCGCGTCGCGGTGACCGTCCGCTCCCGCGCCTCCTCCGGCGTCAGCACGCCGTCCAGCTGGGCGAGCACCTGCGCGTAGCCGAGCGCGCGGGAGGCGGTCAGCCCCTCCCGCAGCCCGTCGGCGGCCAGCGCCTCGACCTCGGCGACGAGGCCGGCGGCCCACATCCGGTCCACCCGCTCGGCCACCCGGGCGTCGAGCTCGGCCGGCTCCCGGTCCAGGCCGACGACGACGGCCGGGTAGTGCGGCCGCGGCTCGGGCAGCGTCGCCCGGAACGGGCCGCCGGTCAGCTCGACGACCTCCAGCGCGCGCACGATCCGCCGTCCGTTGCTGGGCAGGACGGCGGCGGCAGCAGCCGGGTCGACGGCGGCCAGCCGGGCGTGCAGCGCGGCCGGGCCGGCGTCGGCCAGCTCGCCCTCCAGCCGGGCCCGCACCGCCGGGTCGGTGCCCGGGAAGTCGAGGTCGTCGAGGACGGCGCGCACGTACAGGCCCGACCCGCCGACCAGCAGGGGCAGCACGCCGGCCGCGCGCAGCCGGTCGACCTCGGCGCGCGCCAGGCGCCGGTACTCGGCCACCGAGGCGGCCTCGCGGACGTGCCAGACGTCGAGCAGGTGGTGCGGCACGCCCTGCCGCTCGGCCGCGTCGGGCTTGGCGGTGCCGACGTCCATCCCGCGGTAGAGCTGCATGGAGTCGGCGTTGACCACCTCGCCGCCGAGCCGCCGGGCCAGCGCGACCGCGAGCGCCGTCTTCCCGGTGGCGGTGGGCCCGACGACGGCGACCACGGGCGGGCGCCCGTCGTCCGCAGCGCTCACCGGGCCGCCCAGGCGGCCACCAGGTAGCCGACCCCGTACGGCGCCTCGTCGGCGAGCAGGCGGGCGCCCACCTCGCGGCCGGCCAGCAAGGCCC